>PIYN01000013.1 GCA_003601775.1 Candidatus Bathyarchaeota archaeon | reverse complement strand
AGAGAGGGTCTTCGGCTATGGCAGGCTGCTGGAGGAATGCTTGTGAGAGCCCCGTTTCCAAGCCTTACTATTTCCCTACCAAGCCCCTGTACTGGTTGTAGGCCTCGAAGAAGAAGGCGGAGATGCTGAAGAGGGAGACGACGAGGTCGCGGAAGTCCCATCTGAAGGGCCAGAAGAGGATGTATGCGAGGAAGATGCCGAGGAGGAGGGCGCCGTAGAAGACGAGCCTGGGGATGAGCCTTCCTCTTAGAAGGACGAAGCTCCTCAGCACATCCATCCGCTCGCTCTCATTCGCCCGATACTTCCCCTCGGAGGTAGCCTCGATGAGACCCAGATCCAGGAGCTTGTTCACGTGGTACTGCGCCAGGCTGGGGCTGGAGAGATTTAGGGCCCTCCAGATCTCCCTGACCCCCTGGGGTCTCTCTGAGGTGAGGATGTAGAGGTAGACCTCCCAGGTGGTCCCTGATATCCTCCTTGAACCCGGCATCTTGAAGGAGAGCCCTCCAGGAATCCTGTTATCCATTTAAGCTTATAAGGGGTTTTAGGGGAGCTCCACGGCGCCGATCTCTTTCAGGTCCTCCAGGCTGTTCATCTTCACCATCCTGTCTGAGATGGTGTAAAGGATGTTGCCTATGTACAGCGCCCTCTTCACGGAGTAGGGGGAGGAGAAGTAGTACCCGCTCTTCAATAGATCCGTGTTGTTCTCCAGGTGGGTGATCCTGCCCCTGAGCACGAGTCCCTCATCCAGGGTTATGTTGAATATGTAGGCGCCCTGGAAGACGTAGTCGCCTTGGGCGTAGGGTGGGATCTCGCCGGAGTACTTCTCCGGGTCTATCTCCGCGAGTAGAATTGGCAGGACGAGGAGGTGTTTCGACCTGCTGAAGAGGAAGGCCTTGTGGTCTCGGAGGACGGGAGTATCCGTCCCCCTGTCGCCGATGACCACCTTGCTGACTTCCCTGGGGCTTGAGACGTTGCTGACATCGAAGAGGGAGATCTTCACCCCCTGATACCAGGAGAAGTCCCCCTCCTCCGCCGGGACAGTCTCCTTCCCCACGCCTATGAGGTGGGTCTCATCATAGGGGTGTAGGTAATCGGAGTAGCCTGGGATCTTCAGCTTACCCAGAACCCGGGGGTTCTCAGGGTCCTCCAAGTCGATCACAAAGAGGGGGTCCACCTTCCTGAAGGTCACGAGGTAGCACCTGTCCCCCATAAACCTCGCGGAGTGGATACGTTCCCCAGGTGCGAGGTCCTCTAACTTCCCGACGATGTTCAGCTCCCCGTCAAGGACATATACATGGTTCTTAGATGAGGCCTCCCCCTGCCTCCTCGCGACATGACCCGTTGTGGTCGCTATCCTGAAGTAGCCGTCATGCTCATCCATGGAGAACTGATTTAGGACGTATCCCGGGACGGTCCCATTCGCGACCCAGTCGATGTTCCTCCCCTCTATCCTGAGCTTGTAGATGCTGGTGGCGGAGGTCTGGCGGGACGGTGAGACGAGGTAGAGGTTCTCCCTTGAGACGTAGAGGCATGAGGTGCATCCCAGGAGGAAGGTCTCGACCGTAGGCTCTTCAAGAGAGTCTTGGACGTTTACGGCGATGATGCTCGTGAAGGAGTAGCAGTAGTCTGTCAGATTGATGTAGTAGATGCTTGTGGCCTCTACCTCCCTCTTGTTGCCATCTGAGTAGAACACTGGAAGAGACACGACACTATCGTTGATGAGGCGAGCCGGCTTGTTTACCACGACATAGACGTAGTCGCCGATCATCCTCGAGTTGAAGTAGTAGCCATCGATCGTCACATTTCTTTCCAAGAGGGGGCGGGACCTATCTGAGAGGTCGTAGACCAGGATAGAGAAGGGGGCATAGATCCTATAGGAGCCACCGGGGCTGTAGAGGCCTGAGTCCTCTTGGAAGACGACCAGTTTATCATCATTCACAAAGATCCCGGCGATCGCTCCGCTCAGCTCTAATCTCGATAACACCTCAGCCTCCTCAGGAGGATAAGCCCGTAGGATATAGAGCGCTGAGCCCGAGACGAGGTATAGGTACCTCCCATCGGTCTTCACGATATCGGCCTCGTCAACCCCCGCCACTTGGATATTAGTCGCTGAGAATTGGATATTCGCTGAGAATTCTGGGGCTTCTCCAGAGGCTGTTTCAGAAGCATAAGTACTAAAACTACCCCGTATCGAGAATCCCCATATGATTGTGAAACCCGATCGGAGCCTCTCAAAGAGGGACCTCGGAGCCTCCGGCTCCCTCTTCAGGAAGGCCACCAGTTCTTGGTAGGAGGAGAATCTCCCCAGAGACGGCTTGGGGAAGTAGACTCCACCGATGTTCCATAGGACGCCGCCTAAGACGCCCCCCATCACTAGGGCCACTATGGCATAGGAGAGCAGTCTCCTCTTACTGAGATATGGCCTGGGATACCCCATTCTGCTCGATTAATGAACTCCTCCCTCGCTACTTAATACTACGTTTTTGAACGCCCGTTCAAATAATTTGAACGCTCCTAACAAAAGAAATCGGGGAAGACCTCCTCCATCTTCTAATGAAGAAGAGGCCTTAGGCACTTACTTCCTCGAGGGTATGAACTTCTTCAGTAGTCTGGCGAAGGGCGGCAGTATCCTTGTCTGGTAGAAAAGGGTTCCCGGGCCCTCCACCTCCACCACCAAACCCTCCCCTCCCAGGAGGAAGGTCTTCCACCCCCCGAACTTCCTGATCCTCCACTTGGTCTCCTCGTTCAAGGCCACGAAGTGCATGTTATCTAAGGTCACTCTCTCCCCTGCCTTAAGCTCCATCTTCCCCATCGCCCCATAGGAGTTGACCCAAGCCCCTCCCCTGCCCCTCAGCCTGAGCCATACGAGTTCCCCCTCCGCGAGGACCCCCTTCAGCCCTCGCCAGGCCACCTCTACATCTACGTCACCGATATGAGCCAGGTAGGCGCTGTCCTGGACCACGTAGGAGCCATCCTCGAGGGGTATGTAGGCTATGTCCCCCGGTAGGCTCGGAGCCAGCAGGACCTCTGCCAGGCTCTTGGCCCTATAGGTGTTGAGGAAGACTGCCTCTGTGCCTGCGATCCCCCTGAGCAGGCCTTTCAGGAGACCCCCGCCCGTATGCGTCTTGATCTCGAGGTTCCCCCTGAAGAGGACCATGGCTCCCGCCTCGGATGTCAGCTCCTCCCCTGGCTCCAACTGAACCTTAAGCAGAGAGTAGGCAGGGCTGTACTCCACTTCCCACTTCAACACAATTACCTCCTTTTATCTACTTCTCCTCTTCTTTAAAGAATCTTCTGCGACTTTGATGACGCCTGTAACATCAAAGCGCCAGCGATCATCTCGGTTAAAGAGATGACTACATCGCCTCTGGCGGCATCTACTGCCAAATCAGGGAATAAGAGTCCCTTGACTGTTCAGGTAACCATTTGAAGAGGTTGAAGGCCCCGCTCTTATGGTGAGACGCCTTCCCTTTCTGAGATGCCCTTTAGGAACTCGATGAGGCTTTCTTCGTCTTGGAAGATCTTAGTTGAGTACCACTCGAAGAAGGGGCTCGGCTCGAAGGGGTAGAAGGCGTAGACGAACTTCGCCATCCCCTTCGCCTGGACCATCTCACAGACGACCCCCGCGGAGATCCGCTCCCGAGGATGGTAGACGACGACGCAGTAGCAGCTCTCGATGATCTTGTAGTCAATGTCGATGATCTGGGCCCTGATGTTCTTGATCGCCGCCTCTATATCCCAGGAATCCAGCTCGTACTCCCTCGACCCGTCGGCGTATTCGATGGTAACCCTGATCTTCTCGGGGACCTCCCTCCCCTCCCTCATCGCCTCGTTCCGCACCCTCCTCCAAGTCTCGACCATATCCCAATCCTTGATCATGTAGGGGTCGAAGACAATGTAGTAGGGCTGGAGGGTCTCGGCGAAACGCCTTACCCCCTTGAAGAACTCACCCCCCTCCCCCGTGATGGGGTGGCTTAGATAGACTTTCTTCTTATGGCTGTTGAAGATGAGGTCCCGCAGGAAGTCCATGCCATGCTCTCTCGCAACGAGATAGAACTCCTTGTAGGGTGTGAAGATATGAGAGAGTTTGTAGACGCCCATGATCTCCTCCCTCCTCCACTGGGCGAGCTCGACGAGAGTGAAACGATGCTCTCTCCACTGCGGATCCTCCCTCAGCCTCTCCCTCACTCTGGCTAAATCATCCATGACGACGAGGAAGAGGTCAGGGTTCAAGACTTTCACCTCCTCCTCCTTCAATCCTCTGTAAGACTTCCCCTTCCATTCGAAGTGATAAGGAGTGCTGATGACATGGACGCCGCCTCGCTCCTTAATCTCTCCCATGATCCTCTTCAAGGCCCTTGCCCGAAACTCCTCCAACTTCTCTGGCTTACTGTCGTAGAAATCCAGAACGTTTAGCTTGTTAAGGATGTATCCCTCCTTCCCCGCTTCCCCCACGATGTACTCAAAGAGGTGGTAGTAGAAGAATTCCTGCCTTTTCTTCAGTTCCCTTAGGTACTCATCCCTCCCGCTCCCTGGTTGTCCCGTGCAGATCACTACTCTATTTAATCCCTCCATATGGGCCCCCTTTTTATTTAATTTGGGGTGATTGATAAAGTTTCTGAAGAATAACCTCTTAGCCCTGATGAATATCGTATAAAAAAAGGGGGGTTTAGCTTCTTTTCATAAAGTATACTACGACGACGCCTATGATCAAACCTATTACAAAGGTCCCTGCTGATACGCCTTGCCAAGTCCCTATTGACTTCTTTAAAGTATCCACCTGCCCCTGTAGGTCAGTCACCTGGTCTTGAAGAGTTGTCACCTGTCCCTCTAGATCCGTCACCTGCCCCTGTAAAAAGGCGATCTTGTTAGCAATCATGTAATCGATGATATTCTCGAAGAGCCTCGCCCCCTGCTGGGGGTATTCCACAGCATACCTCTCGTATTTTATTAGTTCAGGCATGTACATGCCAGTGTAGTGGTCGAAGGGTGCATCCGCAGTTGCGATGATTATGTTCTTCTTCGTCTCGTCTAGCTCTAAAGCCATGAGGACGAAGGTGCCGTTATCGCCCACTTCATGGATCTCTGGACTCGGTGCGTTGAACTCCGCTACCGTCCCATTTTCGCTCGTAGTCATGACGACATATACGTTTTCAGGCTTCTCTTCCTCCAACTTGACATAGCTACCATTTACGTAACCCACTATTATGCCTGGACCGTGGAAGAGTGCTCGTGTGACGCCGTCAACGAGGAAGTCAACTTCCTCGTCACAGTTCTCGGAGAGGCCTATTACCCTATAGTCTGCCCCAGCGTTTGAGGATGGATCCACTGCCTCACAGTCCTCTAACCTGAGAACGCTTCCTATCTCCTCCAATACCGCGTTTGCGCTTGGGATCCTAAATCTATCGGTACCGTAGTCACTATCACCTGCCACCCATATCGTCTTCCCACCAGTGTCAAACCAATCCTTCACTGCGCTAAGTTCTTCGTCGGTGTAGTTCAGCGAGGAGTCGACCTGGATCATGATCAGCATGGAGGCCTCGGTGAGGTTCGTGGAGGTTAGATTACCTGTGACTACAACCCAATCGACCGAAGTTATGTTGTTCATAGCCGCCTCTAGCTGCACCCCGACTTCGAGTGCACCCTTGTAATGTACGACCACGATGGGCTTGGACTCAGTGGAAGCGAAGGAAGGCATGAAACTCAAGACCATCAAGGACGCAAGCAGTATGTATGGAAGTAGACTTCTCTTCAATATTATTCCCCTCCTTCCCTCTCAAATTCTCTTTATTACTTTATAATACTTTCTCAGGGTTAGAAGTAACCTTTTATACTCTGTTTGTGAGAAAATTAGTCCGAGGGGATGATACGTTGGATAGAAGGGTCCTCATCGGGGCTGTCTTGATCATTATAGTTGTAATATCTGCGGTGGGATACTTCATTCTAAGCAGACCTAAGCCTGAGGGTAATGCAACCATAAGGGGCGTAGTCACAGATGCCGATACAGGAACTCCCATCGAAGGCGCGACCGTCACAATCGATGGAAACAGCGTTACTACCGCGTCAAATGGGAGCTACTCTCTGGTTGTGGCTATCGGTTCCTACACCATCTCCGTGAGTTCCGAGGGATATGAGATGAGTACTCAGTCTATAGATGCGACAGAGGAGGGGGTGTACACCGTAAACATCACCTTGAGAGCCTCGCCAGCTCCACCCGCTCCATCTGAGGTTGTTCTGAAGGTCATAACGAGACATGGGATGGACATTACCTTCAAGGCCGAGAGCCTCTTTCTAAAGAGTGAATATGCTAAAAAATACAATATCACAGACATCAAATGGCTACCTGTAGGCCCTACCCTCTGGGTTGATACTATAAAGAGTTCAGGGGACATCGACGTTGGATGGGGAGGCGGTCCGGTTCTCTTTGACACTCTCTATTATGCTGGACTCCTCGCTCCACTGACCAGTGACAATGTCACAGAGGCCCTAGCAGAGATTCCGGATGAGATCGCAGGGGTGGCGATGAAGAGGTACAACCAGAGTAAGGTCTATTGGGTTGGGAGCGCCATCGCCTCCTTCGGTTTCACTATCAATAAACAATACCTGGAGGCAGAGGAGTTGCCTGAGCCTAGGACTTGGGCCGATCTCGCAAATGAGACCTATGCAGTCACCCTTCCCATGCCGAGTGTTGGGACAGCGGATGCCACTAAGTCCACCTCGAATACTAGGATGTTCGAGATAATCCTCCAGAGATATGGGTGGGAGGAGGGGTGGAAGATCCTGACGTTAAAGGGGGCCAACGCACTGATCTTCGATAAATCAGAGCTCGTCAGAGATGCGGTCATCCGAGGGGATATTGGGGTGGGGACTACCATCGACTTCTACGGTTACACGGCACAGCTGGAGAACCCAGAGGCGTGTGAGTACATCCTCCCGGAGGACGGGACGATAGTCAACGGAGACCCCATCGCCCTGCTAAGCACGTCTAAACACCCCGAGGCGGCACAGGCGTTTATAGCTTGGGTGATCTCCGCGGAGGGCCAGAAGCCCTGGCTTGACCCAAAGATCAATAGGTTACCTATAAACCCCAAGGTCTTTAACACGCCTGAAGGCCAGGAGAGGTCTGATCTCTACGCGATATATAACAGAACTCTTGAAGCTATGGTGATTGAGTTCAGCGATGACCTCGCCCTCTCCTACGAGTATTCCATGATGTACTTCTACCATGCCACAATCGTGCGAGCTCAGGGAAAGCTCGTTAATGCATGGATGGCGCTCACAAATGCAAAGTTTGAAGGATCAATAACGCATGAAGAGTTCTTGGAGTTAGCTAACAGATTGAGCAATCCACTCTTGCTGAACTTTACGGATCCGGAGACAGGGGAACAAGTTACCTTCACTCAACAATACGCTCAAAGCGTCAACGAGAAGATCAGGACCAACCCGACCTTCCGGGATGAACTTGTCTCTGAATGGATTAAGGCAGCAGAGAACCGCTACGATAGTGTCCGGGCGGAGCTGGAGAGCTTAATAGGCTAGGAACCTTGGATGATGAACTGGGCGAGGGGTGTTTAATTAGCGATGGATCTCAGAGGATTCCTCAAGAGACTGAGGAGGGAGTTTGACTTGATGACGATCTCCCAGACCGTGATAGCCTCTGTCGTCCTTCTCCTCTTCCTTATAGCCCCCCTCGCCCTCATGGTAGGCCAAGCCTTCCTCTATAAAGGTACTCCATCCCTTACATGGTTCCTTAAAATCCTCGGGAATCGTGAATTTGTCTCCCTCACCCCTAGAGGAGGGATGCTCTTTAAGGTGCATAGAGGGATAATGTACCTCTGGGGGCTTGACTACGGAATCCTCATGAATACATTAATCGTCGCCCTATCTGTGATGATCCTATGCTCCCTCATAGGGGTTGCTGTGGCGGTGATCATGGCCCGCTATAGCTTCAAAGGAAAGGAGTTCTTCCGCGTACTGCTTCTGATCCCCCTCCTCGCCACACCCTTTGTGAACGCCTATGTAATAGGCAAACTCTTCAGCCCTCGGAGGGGTCTTATAAACTTTCTACTCTGCGACGTCCTCCATATCTTGCCCTGGAGGATCGATATCGACGGTCTTGTCGGCATCGCCTTGGCTCAGACCTTGGCATTCTATCCAATTGTATACCTTAATGTCTACGCCTCCCTGATGAACATAGACCCCAGTCTCGAGGAACAAGCCGAGAATCTCGGGGCAAGGGGCTTCAGACTCTTTAGAACTATCACCCTTCCCCTCTCTCTCCCGGGGCTGGCGGCAGGGGCCATAATAGTGTTTATATTCAGTATGGAAGATCTAGGGGCGCCGATAGGCTTCATAGGCGCTCGAGCGAACCCCCTGGCAAGAAAGGTCGTCTCATATCAGATCTATAGCTCCTTCGCCGAGGCCTTGACCGGGGGGATCTCGCCTAGAACTGCGGCCTTGGCTGTCCTTATGCTCTTCATAACGGTGGCTGGTTTCATAGCGATAAAGCGTTATGTCAGCCTCAGGTCTTATGCGATGCTGACCCGGGGCGGACGGTGGAGTCCTAGAGTTAGGAAGCTCCCTTGGAGGGCTCAGATCGTCATCTACGCCTTCCTCCTCCTCTTGGTAGTTACAGCCTCGATGCCTCAGATAGGGACGATCTTACTCGCGACGACGAACTGGGCTACCAGCGGGGTCCTTCCGACGAGATTTACCTGGGAGTATCTAAAGGCGCTGACAACCAACCCCGATGTGACACGGGCGATTGTAAACAGCCTACTATACTCAGGAGCCGCGGTCACACTGATGATTCTTGTTGGGGCCAGTATCGCGTACGTCGTGGCCAGGAGAGACATCCCTGGAAGGTCGTTGTTGGATATCTTGGCTACCATTCCCGTCGCCGTTCCAGGGATCGCTCTGGCGATCGGCTACTTCCTCTTCTTCTCCTCCTATTTCAGGAGGACTCTTCTGGATCCCCTCATCGATCCCGCGCCTCTCCTCGTCTTCGCTTATTCCGTTCGGAGGCTTCCCTTCACAAGCAGGGCGATCTTTGCTGGTCTCCAACAGATTGATGTGAGCCTTGAGGAAGCGTCCTTGAACCTGGGCGCCGGGAGGCCCACAACCTTCTTCAGGATCGTCCTCCCTTTAATAGCCCCCAACATAATTGGGGGCAGTATCCTCTCCTTCGTGTATTCCATGGCGGAGGTCAGCACGAGCGTAACCCTAGGAGCCCTCCGGGAGGACAGAGTACCCATAACCTTCTTCATAAGCCAGATCGTCTACGGCGTTGCGGCCGTTGGGGCGGTCAGCATCGGAGCCGCTCTATGCGTCCTCCTTATGTCCGTTCAGATCATCGCGATGGTCATCTCAAATTACGTGTTGAAGCAACGGGTAGCCTTCCTGGGGGTGTAGGTCATGGTTAAGGTGGTGCTGAAGGGAATAACGAAGAGGTTCGGGGACGTCGTCGCCGCCGGAAACGTGAACCTGGAGATCAAGGACGGGGAATTCTTCACCCTACTGGGTCCCAGTGGGTGCGGGAAGACCACCACCCTGAGGATCATAGCAGGCCTCGAGCAACCTGATGAGGGAAGGGTCTACTTCGGCGACAGGGACGTAACGGACCTCCCCCCCTATAAGCGGAACACCGGCATGGTCTTCCAGAACTACGCCCTCTGGCCCCATATGTCCGTCTTCGATAACATAGCCTATGGTCTCAAGGTCAGGAAGGTTCCAAAGGAGGAGATAAAGGAGAGGGTCCAGAGGGTCTTAGACCTGGTGAAATTAAGGGGGCTGGAGAGGAGGTTTCCTTCACAGCTCAGTGGAGGGCAGCAGCAGAGGGTTGCCTTGGCGCGAGTGCTAGTCGTAGAGCCAGAG
The DNA here is from genome assembly GCA_003601775.1 of Candidatus Bathyarchaeota archaeon. Lineage (GTDB taxonomy): Archaea > Thermoproteota > Bathyarchaeia > TCS64 > PIYN01 > PIYN01. The sequence goes on along the minus strand of PIYN01000013.1, from coordinate 24,934 downwards.
GTCCTCCTCTTGGACGAGCCCCTGAGTAATCTCGACGCGAAGTTGAGGATCGAGATGAGGGAGGAGATCAAGGACCTACAGAGAAGATTGAAGATAACGACGATCTACGTCACCCACGACCAGGAGGAGGCGATGGTAATCTCAGATAGGGTGGCTATTCAGAATAAGGGCGTCATTCACCAGGTCGGAGATCCAGGGGAGGTCTATAATAGACCCAAAGATCTCTTCGTAGCGACCTTCATAGGACGTGGAACCCTACTTGAGGGAATAGTGGAGAGAGAGGAGGAGCCCGCGAGGATCAGGGTTGGAGACCTGATTTTTCAGGGGAGGTTCTCCTCCGATCACAAAAAGGTAAAGAGGGGTGATAAAGTCGCCTGTGTTCTACGCCCCGAGAATTTCTCATTGGAAAAGCCCAAGGGGCCATCAAATCTGTTCGAGGGGGTGGTGGAGTGGACGGCATTTGTCGGTCCCTATACCGAAGTCAGGGTCAGTGTGGGCGGCAATAAGATCCTTATCGACGTCCCACCCGATGTGAAGGTCTCAGTGGGGGAGAGGATCAGAGTTTATATCCCCCAGGAGGATACAATAATCTTGCCGCTGGAGGAGTCTCCATGAAGAGAAGCCTGCAAAGGCTGCTCGTTATAGGATTATTGGTAAGCTGGACCCTCTGCTCCTTCGTTATCCTTCATCCTCCACTATCTCAAGGATATCCGGCCATTATTCGTCATGACTACCCAGTTGAATACCCCCTCTCAACGGTCCCGGAACCGGTTCTTGTTAATGGCACCCTTAAAGTGGAAATAGGGGCGGGACCCGAGGCAGGGAATTGGACCGCAAAACTGATCTCCAACTATGGATCCACTTTCCTCGTCCTTCTAAATGAGAGCTATATCGAAGATGATGGGTGGACTATCTTCTTCAGGATCCCCTCAAATCTTCATCCCGGGCTGTATTCACTAAACATCGCCTATGAAAGCGGGGAGGAACTGATCAACTGCACGCAGCCGAGGAGTGTTTGGCTCCTAGAAAGATGGCCCGAGGAGCTTACGATCAACCATATCAGCGACACACACCTCCCCTATGGGGCAGATCTCTTCGCCACATTCGCCTATGAGACAAACCTCATTCACCCAGATCTAATCATTCATACAGGCGATGTAGTAGATACGGAGACCATCTACTCGGCTTGGACCTATCTCCACAGGGTCCTTGGCCGGTTAAGGGTACCGACCTATCTCTTGCCAGGGAACCACGACTACAAAGGTGCCGGAGCATCCATCTATAAGAGCCAATGCGGGCTTCTAAACTACTCAATTGTTATAGGAAACTTTCTTTTCATAGCCCTGGACTCTACCGATGCAGGGTTTGTAGCACTGAGTCAGCTTAAATGGGCGGAACGTATCTTACAGCAATATTCTGATAAGGTTAAGATCCTGGGTTTCCACTACCCACTGTTCAGCCGGTGGCCTGGGGGGAATATCACGGGGAGCTGGAAGAACGTAGAAATCCTTAACAACTACCTCTATTACAGCTGGAGAACTCACCTTAATGAAACCCGCGAGTTACTTAGGTTAGTTGAGGAGTATGACGTTAGGCTGATCCTGACTGGTCATATACACAGGGATATCGTCTACGTGTATAATAACAGACACTACTTCGTGACCACTGTGGCCTGTGGGGGTAGCCTTCCTGAGGGCTATTATCCGGGTTATAGGCTTATCGAGGTCGATGCGGAGGGTAATGTCAATTTTGATGCGTATATGGAGAGACGTTTGTTTAATCCCCCAAACGCTATACCCGTTGGGCACCTCACCTATTACTATCGGTCATTTAATGATGGTACGGAGCCTGCCGTATCGGCGACGATCATAAATGATCAGGAGCAGAACCTGACGGATGTGGTGTTAGAGTTCTATGTGAGCAAGGAATATGATGTCAAAGACTATGAATTTAACATCACAACATCAACCACACCCTTGGTAAGTTCAATTCAAGACAATGATAACGTAACTTTCGATGATCCGAAGTCATCTACCGCCCTACCTAGGCTCGTATATTACAGGACTCTGATGACGGAGAAGGGGTACTGCTTTATCACCCACGTCGATATGCCTCCTAAGACCTTTCTCCACCTCACCTTAGCGGCGGTCGAGGATGAAGACCCTCCTTCGATCGACATTAAGGTTAAGGGAGAGATTAAAGCGGAGACGCCCCTAACGTTGTTAGTTAAGGTGAGTGATAAGGGGTGGGGTATAAGGGACGTCGGAGGGGCGTACTTAACCACAGACGGGGTGACTAACATCTATCCACTACCGCCGTTGGAACCCACCCTCCGTATAAACAAAGATGAGTACATCATAGAGTATCCAACACTCGAGGTTGAGGTTACCATCCCAGGGCAACCAGCCGGTGTAACGTTGTCTGTTACCATCGCCACACGGGATTATGCGGGGCATAAAGTAACCCGTCAGTTTAACTACACCATCGGCCCTCCAGCCCATACTCTAAACATTACTTCCTCCCCCATCTCCGGCGTTCCCTTCACCCTTGATGGGGAGGAACATACAACACCCTACCTCGCTACTTTAGAGGAGGGAAACCACTCCCTCACCATCTCTACCGAGTTCACCGTCGAGGGGACGTCCTACGAGTTCGTCCAGTGGGAGGATGGCGTCACCACTCCCACGAGGACGATAGAACTAATGGAGGATATAGCCCTGACAATCCAATACCGAGAGGTTCCACCTCCTAAGCCAAGGATAACCCCTTGGCAGATCTCAGCCACTACAGCGGTTATCGTCACAATTGTTATTGTGGTCCTTCTCAGAGCGAAAAGGAGACCGTAGGTCCCCCCTTCCTTTTCAAGGACTGAGATCTTAAGGAAGGCCGTCTCAGGTCTCACACCGGATGAGGAAAATAATTATTTTAAAGCAGAGAAATCATACACTGATGGGAAATGAGTCGTTATATATCGATCAAGAGGAGGCAGACCGGCCCTCTATTGGTGGCGTTCATTGTTCTAGCGTCACTTTCTATGGCCCTTGTAATTAACGTCCCTTTCGTCTCGGCTCAGAGCATAAAATACTACGCTGATGTGATCAGATACCCCTTGCCAAGTATCCCTGAGGTCATCTTGGACGGAGAGAATTTTACAGTTCAAGTGAGCCTCGGGTCTGAGACTGTATGGAAGAACGCAACAGTATTCGATGAGTTTACGACGGTAAATGCGACCCTATTGGATTCCAACTACGATGTCCAGACAGGTACTTGGAATCTCACCTTCGACCTTCCTTCAGGGCTCCGTGAAGGTGCCTATAGCCTGCGGCTAAGATACAAGCCTAACGGATCAGGGGAAGTCGAAACCCTAACTCAGCCGAGATGTCTGTGGGTCCTCCCGAAATGGCCGCAGAGACTCAGAATCTTAGCTTGTGGTGATGTAAAACCGGGGGCAGGCGGCGCCCCATTCTGGTATGAGATGGCGGTGGAGTCGAATCTCATAGACCCAGACCTCATCATCTTCCTCGGGGACCTTGTTAATAAGCCTATATCGGCTACCGAGTGGACCAAATTCGAGGAAGCCTTCGAGGTCTTCGTCGATCCCGTGTATGTGACTGCAGGTAACCATGAATATACTGCGGAGGGGGATGCTGATATCTACGAGCGGATCATGGGTCCTGTGAATTACTCAGTGACGGTAGGGGACTTCCTGCTCCTATCCTTAGACACGGATTTGGTGGGCTACGTGAAGATGAATAGGCTTCACTGGGCCGAGCAGGTTCTGAGTGAGAACATCAATAAAACGAAGATCGTCTTCTTCCACTATCCCCTCTTTGCCCCTGATGCCCTGAAGCCGTTGGGAAGCGCCTTACTCAATATAACCTCCTGGGAGAATTTCACCACTTTCCTCGATGAGGAAATCGTATATCCAACATGGGCAGGCCATCCGGACGAGGCGAAGGAACTCTTCAGGCTGATCGTCGAGTATGACGTGAGGCTGATCCTATCTGAGCATATTCACACGGATCTGAACGTTATAATCCAAGATAACACGACCGGGAAAAGGCACTACTTCATCAGCCCCGCAGCCCTCGCCTTCGACATACCTGACCACGACTTACGGGGCTTTAAGTTGATCGAGATCTACGCCAACGGGACCCTCGATGAGTCCACTCTCTACTACAACGGGACAGGGATGTTCGACTACCCTAACTCGATCCCGATAGATACAGGAACCACCTTGAATTATCAGCCCATCGAGCCCTATAAAATCGGCTATCTCGAGTATTACTATGCCCCGGCCAACGATGGTCAACACCACGCTGTGAGCTTTAAAGTCAAGAATGAGTTGAACCAGCGGTTCGACGACCCAAGGATCGTCTTTAAGTTGCCAGCCGACGTATCCTTGGAGGACTATGAGTGGCTTCCCTATAAACCCGCTTACGATGTGGTCGAGAGAGATGGAATATATTACGTGATCCTTGAGAACATCACGATCCCAGCGTCCTCTGAATTATCCTTCACAGTCAAATCTATCAACGATACCGCACCCCCGTCGTTGAGTCTTCAGGGGGTCCCCGAGGCTGTGAAGCCCGGCTCTTGGATATGCTTCGATATAGTGGCGTCTGATCAGGGGTGGGGGGTCGACGAGGTTGTAGTGACCTACTCCACGGATGGAGATCACTGGGCTGAGCCGGATCTCCTGGATCTCCAAAGCGCTGAGGCAGGAATGATCACCTACAGGGTTTGGATAAAGGCGCCGAGCACGAATACGACGGTGACGGTGAAGGCCAGGGCTGTAGACTTCGCTGGCCAGGAGAGTAGTGAAGCCATGGGAAGTGTTATCGTAGGGACACCGCCACCTCCCTCTTATACCCTGAGCATTACCTCATCCCCCATCTCTGGCGTCTCCTTCACCCTCGACGGGGAGGAGTACACGACTCCCTACTCGGCGACCTTAGAGGCCGGAAACTACACGGTTACCGTCCCTCAGGAGGTCACCGTTGAGGGGACGTCCTATGAGTTTGTTCAGTGGGATGATGACATCACCACTCCCACGAGGACGATAGAACTGACTGGCGATACAGCCCTGACCATCCAATACGAGGAAGCCCCACCGTCAAAGCCAGGGATACCTCTGTGGCAGATTTCAATCATCGCGATCGTGGTCATAGCAGTAGCTGCAATAGCCCTTCTAAGGAGAAGAACCTAATCTTCCCTACTTTTTGTTAAGAGGCTCAGAGTTAAGAAGCGTATCAGATCCTTGGAGATGGCTCTCTTCAGTTCAATATTTAGACTTTCCCCGATGGATTTAAGCGTCTTTTCTCAGGAAGTTTATACGTCGCCAGATTCTTTTATCTTTATATCCTCGTAGGGAGCTGCGACGCGTCTGTAGAACTCCTGCTTGATGCACTCCAGGACGCCCATGGCTCTGTTGATGTGGAAGTATCGTAGGGGGTAGACCTCCTTGAGGATCTTCGTTATGACATAGTTCAGTTCCCCGTCGACCTGCTCCACTGGCAGTGACTTCAGGATGCTGATCAGTTCTCCGAGGACCTTCTCATACTTCTTCCTCCTCTCGGGTTTTATATAGGGCACTCCTCTAACCTCCTTCAATCTCAAAGAGGATCAAAGGGGTATTTGAACTATTCCAGGGGCTTTCCCTTCGTCTCTACGCCCAGGGCGAGGACGTCGGTGGCTGAGAGGAAGTGGAGGAGGGCGAAGAGGAGGAAGATGAGGTACTTGCTCCCCGTGGCTCTCATCTTTGATTATTCAACTCGGCGCAGTATGCCTGCCCTAAGAAGGGCTTCCTCCCTCACGCCCTCATACCGACCCTTTATCGTCTCAGTCCTTAAATTGGACCTCTACGTCATCCTTAAGGGGAAGATGAACGAAGTCGACGGGAGCATGCTTGAGGGGGGAGGGCAGCTCCTCAGGATGGCCATAGCCTATAGCGCCGTCATGGGGAAACCCGTGAGGGTATATAACATCCGGGCGAGGCGTTCCAACCCGGGTCTGAGGAACCAACATCTCACGGCCATTAGGGCGGTCGCGGAGCTCTGCTCTGCGAGGGTTGAGGGTCTGGAGATAGGGTCCGGGGAGGTGGTCTTCTACCCGGGCGAGATCCGGGGAGGTCGGCACAGGTTTGATATAGGGACCGCCGGGAGCATCGGTCTCCTCCTCCAGTGCGTCACCCCTGTAGCCGCCTATGCGGAGGAGACCACGGAGCTGGAGGTCGTTGGGGGGACCTCTGTGAGATGGGCGATGCCGGTGCTCATGCTCAGGGAGGTCGTCTGGAGGGCCCTGAAGGAGATGGGCTTCAAGGGGGAACTCACGATCAGGAGGGAGGGGTTCTACCCCAGGGGGGGGAGGCATCGTCAGCGTCCGCATCACCCCAGTGGAGGGGCTGGAGCCTCTGAGGATCGAAGGAGAGGTGAGGGTTAAGCGTATCAGGGGAGTCTCCCTCTGTGGGCGGCTCCCCGCTCACGTCGCTGAGAGGCAGGCGGGGAGCGCCGAGAGGCTGTTGAGGGAGGCGGGTTACCGCGACGTGGAGATCAGGAGGGAGGTATTGAGGGGAGAACGAGCGCCGTTGTCGCCGGGGAGCCTCATCTGTCTCTGGGTGGAATCGGAGGAGCCCTCCTACCTCGGCTCAGACGCCTTGGGTGAGAAGGGGAAGCCCGCGGAGGAGGTGGGGAGGGAGGCAGCCAAGCTCCTCGTAAGGCAGCTCAGGACGGGCGCCCCCGTGGACCTCCACACCGCGGATAACCTCATCCTCTGGTGCTCCCTCGCCGACGGGGAGTCCCTCTTCAGGACGAGTGAGTTGACCCTCCACACCCTCACGGCGATCAGGCTCGCGGAGATGATCACCGAAGCCCGCTTCGTGGTCAAGGGGTCCCTCGGGGAACCGACCCTGATCAGGTGTCAGGGGGTGGGGCTGAGGCGATGAGGGATCAACACGTTAATATTTCTGCTTCATCTATAATGGTTGGAGGGTGGCAGATTTGGCCGAGTACATCAACATCTCGGGCGCTACCACGATAGGCGTCGCATGCAAGGAAGGAGTGATCCTGGCCTCGGAGAAGAGGGTCTCCCACGGCTACATGGTCCTCAGCAGGGCTGGGAAGAAGGTCTTCAAGATAACCCCCAACATCGGAGCGGCCTGCGCTGGCCTGATCTCAGATATGCAGGCCCTTTCAAGGGAGGCCGCCGCCTACGCGAACCTCTTCAAGCTCGAGTACCACCGCCCTATCTCCGTGAGGGCGGCGGCGAAGCTCTTCTCGAACCTCCTCTTCCAGAGGGGCCTGAGGCCGCTCCTCACCCAGACCCTCGTGGGGGGCGTCGACGAGGAGGGACCGGCCCTCTACGCCCTGGACGCCCTCGGCTCCCTCCTGAAGGATGTCTTCATCGCCGTGGGCTCCGGAGCCGAGATCGCTATAGGCGTCTTGGAGGCGGAGTACAGGGAGGACATGACCCTGGAGGAGGCGAAAGAGCTCGTTCTGAAGGCGATCAGTTCGGCTGTGAAGCGGGATGCGATGAGCGGCGATGGGGTGGACCTCCTACTCATCTCAGCCGATGAGGTGAGGGAGGAGACCATCCCCTTAAAGTAACTTATCCGTAAGTCTCCCTTTCTTACTTCCCCAAAAGAGATGGAGAGGATCGGCATCGGTTCTCATAGCAACGAAATAATATAAGTTAGCTGGGTAATCTTCCCGTCTTAGAATCTATCTTCCTTTGGGGATCTAAACTCAAAGCTCTACCTTGCGAGGATTAGTGGCCTGCCAGCCTCCTCTTCTTCGGCCTCAGGTTCTTACTCCTGCACTTCCTACACTTGACTGCCTTGGGGGGGTTCCTCGCCCCACATCTCCTGCAGATCTTGAAATCCAGCAGGTACTTCCTGGCGAGTTCCAGCTTGAAGGGGTCTCTGATGGACACTTACACCACATCCGAGCGCCTGTTTCGATACACTGACTTGAGATAAGGGAGGCCCTCTTCTATATCTATTTTTCTACCTCCAAACGATAAACCTTTTAATAGTAAACGATATCTATCTTAGGAAACCAAGGTTAAAGGAGGAGTCAAGGTGTCACGACCCAACACCGTTTTCGTGGGAAGGAAACCGGTCTTGAACTATGTGTTGGCCTGCATAACCCTCTTCCGAGGTGATGCAGAGGAGGTCGTCGTGAAGGCCAGAGGGAGGGCGATAAGCAGGGCCGTGGACGTCGTGGAGGTCATAAGGAATCGGTTCATGCCGGACGTGAAGGTCAAGGAGATCAAAATCGGGACCGAGGAGATCACGTCGGAAGAGGAGAATCGCACGACGAACGTAAGCACCATTGAGATCGTGCTGACGCGGTGAGTTCAGTCGTCCCCCACCGGCTCCTCCGCTCGGTCGGAGGGTAATCGGTGAAAACACTGCTATGCGACTTCTGCCTCAGGAGCGGGATGCTGTGTGCCCGGTGCCAGGAGAAGGTGAGGAGCGGCGCCATCACACCCCTGTACATGGAGGTAGGCAGGTTCCTGGTGAACTTGGAGAGGAAGTACCCCCTCCTCCAGGATGTGACCCTCCACAACGTCGTCCAGGAGGGGGATATCCTGGCCCTCGTGGTCGGGCGGGGTGAGAAGGGGAAACTACAGGGCTACGGTGGCGAGGTCATCAGGGCCCTCCGAGAGAGGTTCCGAAAACGCGTGAAGGTCCTCGAGAAGGGGGTCTCCAGTCGCCGCTTCCTCGAAGACCTCTTCTCGAACATGAGGGTGCTCACTATAAACACCGTCTGGCTCCCAGATGGGACAACGGAGACGAAGGTCGTTCTGAGGGGGAGGAGGTCACAGCGTCCCAGCGCAAGGAGGATGAGAGCCCTGACGGAGATCGCGAAGAAGGTCGGGAACCTGAACCTGCGGGTCGAGGTCATATAGGCACGACAGGTCGGAGAACTCCTTTCCCTGACTGAACCTTTTTATTGGATTTTACAACCTATTCTCAAGGTTACCCATAACAAGGTGATCTGCCTTGTGGAGGACTATGATCGGGGAGGTGAGGAGGAGGATAGGCGAGGAGTTGACCCTCGCGGGATGGGTTGCCAGGAAGAGGGACCTCGGCAGGATAATCTTCCTCCTCCTTCGGGACGCCTCTGGGGTCATCCAGGTCACGGTGAAGAGGGAGGATAACCCGGAGGTCTGGGAGACGGCCTCAAGCCTGGGGAGGGAGGATGTCATCAAGGTCAGGGGTCACGCCGAGCTGAGCGAGGTGAGCCACGCCGGCATCGAGTTCATCCCAAGGGAGATCGAGGTCCTCAACAGGTCTGCGTCGCCGCTCCCCTTCGACCCCACCGGGAAGGTGAAGGCGGAGCTGGATACGAGGCTCGACTACAGGTTCTTCGACTTCAGGACACCCCGCACCTCCTCCATCTTCAAGATACAGACCCAGATCCTCAGGGCCTTCAGGGAGTTCCTCCTGGACCGCGGCTTCATAGAGATCCAGCCCCCCTGCATCATCTCCTCAGCCTCCGAGGGGGGCGCCGAGCTCTTCAAGGTCCCCTACTTCGAGAAGGAGGCCTACCTCGCCCAGAGCCCCCAGCTCTACAAGCAGATGTGCGCCATCTCCTTCGAGAAGGTCTTCACAGTCGTCCCCGTCTGGAGGGCTGAGAAATTCAACAGGCCGACCCACCTGAACGAGATCAGGCAGATGGATGTGGAGGTCGCCTTTGCCTCCGACGAGGATGTGATGAGGCTCCTGGAGGAGGTCCTGGTCTACATCCTCGAGGAGGTGAGGGAGAGGTGCCGCGGGGAGCTCGAGGTTCTGGGGAGGAAGTACGAGATCCCCTCCCTCCCCCTCAGGCGCGTCACCTACACGGAGGCCGTGGAGCTCCTCCACGAGAGGGGAGAAGAGATGGAGTGGGGGGAGGACTTCTCTAAGCCCCAGGAGAGGCTCCTCTCCAGCCTCGTCGAAGAGGAGGCCTTCTTCATAAAGGACTGGCCAACGGTGCAGAAGCCCTTCTACGTGATGCCCCACGAGGAGAACCCGGAGATCTGCCACGCCTTCGACCTCCTCTACGAGGGGTTGGAGATCAGCTCCGGGACCCAGAGGATACACCTCCCCGAGCTCCTAAGGAGGCAGATCCTGGCGAAGGGCCTGAACCCGAAGGACTTCGAGTACTACATCAACTGCTTCGCCTATGGAGCCCCGCCCCACGCGGGGTGGTCCATCGGCCTCGAGAGGCTGACGATGACCATCACAGGGATGAAGAACATCCGGGAATGCTGCATGTTCCCCAGGGATAGGAACAGGCTTATCCCTTAGAAGGGGGGATGGGAGGTGCGTAGGAGCCCCTTCGAGTACAAGCAGGCCATCGTCCTCAGGACCGACCTGGGGATGAGTGTGGGGAAGCTCATCTCCCAAGCCTGCCACGCCTCCCTCGAGGCCGTGGAGGAGGCGAAGAGGACGCGGAGCGAGGCCTGGAGACGTTGGCGTGACGAGGGAGCGAAGAAAGTCGTCCTCCGTGTGGAATCCCTCGAAGAGCTCCTGAGGCTGGCGAGGAGGGCGGAGGAACTCGGCCTCCCCCACGCCCTCATCGAGGATAGAGGGTTGACCGAAGTCCCTCCAGGGACGGTGACGGCCTTGGGCGTGGGCCCCGAGAGGTCGGAGCTCGTCGACAAGGTCACGGGGAACCTGAAGCTCCTGTAGGTTTGGGTGATTTATCTAAGATAACTCAGCCTATGTAGAGGCCCCCTCCCTGATCTTAGGTTCCACTATCTCCTCCCATAGATTGTCCTGTACTTCTCTCAGTCGGTCGTTGGGGTTAGGCAGGTGTAAATGAACTCTCATACCGGGATTCCTGCGGGCGATCTCCTTCGGCTATGACCCACCCCGGCTTCCTCTTCAGTGGGATCCCGCTCTATCTTGAAGATGACGGGCCTCTCAGCGTCGGGGCAGGAGAACCAAGTGACCTTCTGCGTCGAGTCCGGTAATGGCTCACCCGTCTCCTCATCCATGAGGGGCTCCACACTCCGTTGTAGGGCCTTTAGGACGGGTATCATTGATGCGATGAGGGAGAGGCAGAGCGCCCCCGTAGTCTCAGCCATGTTGATCTGATTATCCTCGAAGACGATCTTGTCCCCTTCCTTGAAGAGCCTGCAGGGAAGCAGTACATGTGTGGACTCCCCCGGGGCTACGGGAGCAGGGCGGCTCACCTTGTGAACTGTGGCAACAACCTTATACAGTGTCATGGAATCATATTCCTCCTCATAATTTATTTAGCCTTTTGATGAGGAAAACGTTGGAGATCGAGGCGATGAGAAAAGGGAGAAGATTTTCCTCGGTTAGCTTGGACCTGAGATCCCCATTGGATGGGTGACCTTTTTATAAGTTTGGGAGATTTAAACCCTGTTAGGAGGATGGGGATCTGAGGTTCAAGCTCCTCTTCCAGGCTATCTTCCTCTCCGCCCTCTCAGTGGACGTTGCGGACTACTTCATCACGATCCTCGGCTTCGAGAGGTTCACACCCTTCATGGAGAGGAATGTCTACATAAGGCTCCTGATGAGCAGGGGGCTCAGCCCCTTCCTCTCGGCCACGGTCGTCTTCCTCATAACCTTCCTCCTCACCCTCGCCTCCTACTTCCTCGTCAGGAGCTATCTCACGGAGGAGCCCTACTCAGAGGGGCTGGGGGACGTGGGGAGGTACCTCTGGAACAGCGAGAGCGTCTCAGGCCGGGACCTCACCATCTTCGTCGCCCTCACCCTCTACATCATCTTCCTACACCTACACCTAACCGGCCTCCTCAGCTGGCTATCCCTCTTCCTAAGGTGAAAAGAGGTTTCATGGAGCAGAGAAACTCATTTAGGGACTATCTCTCTAAACCCTATCTAAAAACCAAGTTCCCTAAATATTCTCAGATAGACCCACATATCTGTTATGTGGAGAGGGTTCTTAGCCCTTATGGTGGTCTCCTTCACCATGGGCGCCTACACGACCCAATATCAGGGTTGGCCGATCTACTATGGGATCACCCCGTTGATGGATCTTAAGAGGATAGCAGTTCTAAGGACTACTGGTGCGATCATAGGCTCCTACACCCTGGGAGAAGGAGACGACGGCTACATCACCGTCATCGAGGTGGAAGCGCCCATCGAAATCCACTTTCATGTGGGCGGGCGGGAGGTCCATACCCTCTCCCAGGCCTACTGGCGTCTCGCCCTCTCCATCGAGGTCTTCTCCCCTGGAGAGGATGGGGTGCTCGGGACGGGGGATGACGTCCTCGTCGACTCGCTTCTGCTCCTCCTCGTCGAGGATGGAAAGGGCATGGGGGAGGTTGATGGGAAGATCCCCTTGGAGGACCTACTCCCCCGGGGGCAGCCCGACTACGGCATAGTGATCAGGGTTAATTACTGGACCAAGGCGGTCGAGGGAAGGGTCAGGGGCCTCCTCGTCCTGAAGATCTACGCGGTTAAGCGTGTATGAGCGAAGGAGGAGATCCCGTTACATGGAGGGAGAGCCTTAACTTTCCCTCTGACTCTTGATCCTCTCCAGGGCTGCGGCGATGATGATCGGGAAGACGATAGTGGCGTCGCCGAAGACGGAGACGATCTTATCGCCCTTCACCTTCCCCCAGGAGATCGCCTCCGTGAGGGGGGCCCCGCTGAGGCTGCCGTCCTCCATCCTCGCCGTGGAGATCTGCACGGCGGCGTCCAGCCCCTCCCTCAGGGTGTTGATGTAGAGGGTGTGGTGCTTCGGCGTCCCCCCGCCGAGTATGATGGCCCCCGCCTTCTTCGCCTCGTAGACGACCTCGGCGAGGCGCTCGAAGTCCTTCACGGGGTTCAACCTGAGATGGCTTCGCTTCGTGTACATCCAGAGGGGGATCCCGATCATGGAGTCGAGGAGGCCTGGGGAGAAGATGGGGACGCTGTGTCTTGCGGCGTTGTATAGGATTGAGTCCTCATCTTTGATCCTCCATCCGATCTCCTCCAGTAGCCCGTAGATGGGTATGTCGATGCGCCGCTCCTCAGGTATGGAGTCGAGGATGTGGTCGAGGTACTTCTCCAGTTCGATGAAGGTGTGGCTCTCTATGAAGATGTCGTAGGCCCTGTTGATCCCCCTTCTCCAGAGCTCCCTGTCATCCTCCGCGAGGGAGCCGACGAGGTGGTGCCCCCCCATCGCCTCGATGAGGTCGTGAACGACGTTCGCCCCATTCGTGATGACGACGTTCACATAGCCCCCACGGATGAGATCCGTGAAAATGAGGCGCATCCCACTGGGGACGAGGGGACCCGCGATGGAGAGGAAGACCGTGTACTCCGGATCTTCGAACATCTCCGCCACTATATCCACCGCCCTCGCAACCCTCCCCGCGCCGATGACCCCCGCACCTCCCATCTCCCTGACCAGCTCATCCACCGTCATCCCCGCCCTCAGACGCATCTGCCTCACAACTCTGGAATGAGTTCTCTCACTCACCCCCTACCACCACCATACAACTCAACCCACCGCTTATATGTAATTTGACCATCGCATCCCGGCTATTAGGACTCCATTCACTATCCCTCATCAATTAAGCACTGCTCAACCTTAAGATTCTCTGAGAGGCTCGGGAAGAGTTCCCTCCAAGAACAATCAAGACCCATTTGATCCACTGTGACTCATTACAAGAGGAGGTTTTCCTCGGCCATGTTTCTCCTAACCTCCACTAAACCTATGGAATTTTTATGAGTTAAAGAACAATCTCTCCCTCAATCTCTCAGAGCCCTTAAAAATAGGTTTGGTGCGGGGGGTGGGATTCGAACCCACGAAGGCCTAAGCCATAGGATCTTGAGTCCCACCCCTTTGGCCACTCGGGAACCCCCGCTTATCACTTGGCCTCCAGGGACCCCAAGTGCTCCCTATACTGTTCCGCGTTCAACAGGTTCTCCAGTTCGTCTTCCAGGCTCTTCGGCTTGATCTTCACTATCCACCCCTTCCCGTAGGGGTCGGAGTTTATGAGTTCCGGGCTGTCGAGGAGCTCCTCGTTCACCTCTTCCACGATCCCTGAGACGGGTGAGTAGAGGTCTGAGACCGCCTTCACCGACTCCACGGTCCCGAAGGCCTCTCCCTGCTTCACCATATCCCCCGGGTTGGGGAGTTCGACGTAGACGACCTCGTGGAGGCTCTTCTGGGCGTAGTCGGTTATCCCAACGAGGGCTGTCCCATCCTCAAGGACCTTCAGCCACTCATGTTCCTCCGTGTAATAGAGGTCCTCGGGTATCTCATACTCTTCGCTCATCTCTTCTCCCTCCTATAGCCATACTTAGTCTCATCATAGAAGGGGTGGAATTTAACAATTTTTCCCCTGACGAGCCTCCTCCGGATCTTGACCTCGACCTCTGTCCCCAACTTAGAGTACTCCGTCGGCACATATCCCATGGCGATCCCGGCGTTGAGAGTGGGGGAGAACCCGCCGCTCGTCACGTAGCCTATCCTCTCCCCCTCCTTCCAGATCTCGTACCCATGGCGAGGTATCCCCCTCTCGACCATCCTGATCCCCACGCGACGTCGCTTCACCCCCTCCTTCCTGATCCTCAACAGCGCCTCCTTCCCTATGAAGGGCCTCTTCTTCTTGAACTTCACCGCAAACCTGAGGCGGGCCTCCAGGGGGTTCGTCTCCTCGTCGATATCGTTCCCATAGAGGGGCATCCCAGCCTCCAGCCGCAGGCTGTCCCTCGCGCCGAGCCCACAGGGCTTGATGCCGAACTTCCTCCCGGCGGAGAGGATCTTCCCCCAGAGGTCCAGGGCCTTCGAGGGCTGGGAGAGGGGGGTATCCCAGAGGTAGATCTCGAAGCCGTCCTCGCCCGTGTATCCCGTCCTCGCGATCAGGGCCCTCTGCCCCCCGATGATCACCTCCCTGCAGTGGAAGCGTCCCACCTCGCTCAGGGGCTCCGAGGTTATTCCCTGCAGGGCCTCCTCGGCCCTGGGACCCTGAACGGCCATCATAGCGACGCTGTCCGAGAGGTCTCTCACCTCGACGTCGAAGTCCCTCGAGTGTTTCAGGATCCAGTTGTAGTCCTTCTCCCTATTGCTCGCGTTATAGACGAGGAAGAAGTGATTCTCTGAGAGGCGATAGGCTATGAGGTCGTCCTTTATGCCCCCCTGCTCGTTGCACATCAGCGTGTAGCATCCCCTCATGGGCTCAAGGCGTGAGATGTCGTTGGTGAGGAGGTAGTCCAAGAGCTCTTCAGCTCCTTCCCCGGTCACCGACGCCCTCCCCATGTGGGAGGTGTCGAAGATGCCGACGGAGTTCCTCACCGCGTTATGCTCCGGGATGATCCCCTCGAACCAGATGGGCATCTCAAACCCAGCGAACTCGACGAGCCTCCCATGAAGCCGATGATACTCATAGAGGTGTGTACGTCTTAGAGCCATTCCTATCACACCTAACTGTGAGGGGGTAGGAGTTAATACCTTTATCTCTTGAAGGCGGTCTCCCCATCAGGAAGACGCTCGTCCCTCCTTCGCCCTCTTGGCGTCGTAGATACTGGTTATCTCGATGTTGTTGACGTCAAAGTTCAACGTCTTCCCGCATCGAGGGCATTTCCCCTCATACTTCCTTAGAATATCCTGGGGTGACTTCAGGATCTCCCCCTTGTAGAGAACATAGCCACAGCCTGAACAGATGATCTCCTGAGGCATCGGTCCCCTCCTCATGGAGATGGAGAGGAAACCACCCTTAAAACCTTTCGAGGGCCCCTGAGTAAAGACATATATTGTAGGAGGGAGGAAACCTAACTAAAGGGTCAGTATACCAAGGATATCGCCGGGGTTTCAGGCATGGAGCGGAGAGTTCAACGCTTCCTCCGTGGACTCAAGCGGAGGTCGAGGAGGTTCCGGCTCAGGATCCCCCAGAGTCTCCTGATCTTCGGCTTCATGGCCTTCGCAGTCTTCATCATGGGAGGGGGGATCTATGACCTCCTGGAGAGGCCGCCCAGCATACTCCGTGGCCCTCGAGGAGGGTGGATCGCCGTCCATCCCCTCATGCATGAGCAGACCCTGAACGAGAGCCTCCTCAGCATAGCCTTCTATATCTTCATCTTCTCGGGCTTCATCCTCTCCTACAAGGGGAGCCAGATCAGGTACAACGAGAGGCAGTCCAGGATAATGTTCACCATGGGGATCATCCTCCTCGTGATCGGCGTCATCGGCTGTAACTACCTCCTCTTCCTTAAGGGCAGGCTCTCTTAGCAGTTCTCTACATCTCCTTTACTCTCTTCCATACCCAGTTTGCCCTCTCATGGATCTCCCTCACGGAGGCTTGGAGTCGACAGCCAAGGGTCTCGACTATACAGGAGGCGACTGCTGCACCGACCGAGGCGGACCAGAGGGGGTCTCGTCCTCGGAGGTACTGTGAGAGGAACCCGCCCATGAAGGCGTCACCAGCCCCCGTCGGGTCGATTGCCTTGGTCGTGGGGAAGGCGGGGATGTGGTAGCGTCTCTCCTCCGCCGACATCAGGGCCCCCTTCCTCCCCCAGGTGACCATGACGATCTCCGGACCGCAACTCCTGATCCTCTCCATGGCGGTCCAGGGGTCCCCCGATCCGGCGATCCAGTGGAGTTCTTCCATCGACGATTTGAAGATCTTCAGGCGGGAGAGGACCTCGGCGTCGAACCAGGGTCGTGGCTCTATGGCCTCTTCCCCCTTCCCTTCTCTTACGTAGCCCTGAGGGTCGAGGGAGAGGGTCTCACACCGTCTCGAGATCTCCAAGACCGTCTCCCTCGGGACCTCGTCTAAGACGGGGGTGATATACACGGCCTCCGCCCTCAGCCTCCTCAGGTCCTGTGGCTCTATGGGTTTACAGCGCCCCTTGAGGTAGAGCCTCCTCTTCTCCTCACGATATCTCAGAACAAACCTCGTGGTGGGGCTGTCCTGGAGAATCTTGACGCGGGAGAGGTCGATCCCCTGAGTTCTCATCTCCTCGAGGTATTCCCTTGGGTAGTCGTACCCTACCTTCGATACGACCCCGACCTCGAGGTTCATCTTCTTAGCTGCGATGGAGGAGTATAGGGCCGCTCCACCAGCCTGGATCCTTCTCCTCCCCTCCCCGAGGAAGACTTCGTCTATCACAAGGCTCCCAACGACGAGTAGCATGAACCGGCATCTCAGACTTCTAAACTCGATGAACGATTAGGACACCAAACTTAAAACCTCTTCCAAACAATCCTCTCGTATCCATATGTAGGAGGGGCTCTCAGGACAGACCTCAGCGGGACATCGGGGACTGCGTCAGGTCCCTTAGGATAGGTTTGAGGAAGGAATGGATCAACGAGATCATCATGGCGACGAGCGCTACGGTGAGTATCGTATTTGGAGAAAATCCCTTCGTCGCGATCCCCAGGGCGGCGCCTGCCGCGGGTGGGTGCTCCGTTCTTGTAACCACCATCATCGCGAAGGAGAGGCCCACGGCGAGAGAGTAGACGGCGATGGAATGGAGTAGGGATGGATGGGGTATTGAGGAGCAGAGGGATCCGGAGAGGAGGGCGGAGAGGTATCCCCCGATGACGTTTCTCGGTCTCGCGGTGGCGCTCCTCGGCATCGCGAAGAGGAGGAAGACCGTAGAACCGAGGGAGGAGATTATCACCGCATGCTCTATGGTTAGGACCAGAATTATAGCAAACATCGTTAGGGTGGCGAGGAGGATCTGAAAGAGGCAGTTCCTCCAAAATAATTTAAATTTTTCCATCTTCGGGACGATGGGGTCCTTCATGAGTTAGGAGTTGCCTTCTACGAGTTTATAAGCCTTATAGGAGAGTGAGATCCAGCTTAACAACTGTTGATGAGTTCCAGAAAAAGTGGAATTAAAGTCGTTTCCCGTATCTAATGGCCGACTTTCTTAGGACCTTCCCCGCTCTCGCCCCCGTGTGCTTCCCTTTCTCGACCGTTACCACGCCGTTGACGATGACCCACTCCACCCCGACAGGGAACTGGTGGGGGTCCAAGTAGGTCGCCCTTGAGGCAACCCTATCTGGGTCGAAGATCACTACGTCTGCCCAGTTCCCGACCCTCAGGAGCCCTCGGTCGAGGAGGCCGAGTTTCTGGGCAGGCATGGAGGTCATCTTCCTCACCGCCTCCTCGAGGGTGAGCAGCCTCTTCTCCCTGACGTACTCCCCGAGGACCTTCACGAAGTTCCCATAGGTCCTTGGATGGGGCTTCCCCTCCCCCAGAGGGCCCCTCGGGGCTATCGCGCTGCTATCAGAGGCGATCATGGAGAGGGGGCTCTTGATGACCGTGGCGACATCCTCAGGTGACATCCCGAAGATGACCATCCAGACCCTACCCTTCTCCTCGATGAGGAGGTCGAAGGCGAAGTCGTAGGGGTCGACGCCCTTCTCCTCTGCGAGCTCGGCCACCCGCTTTCCCTCGTACTCCCTATGGCCCGGGCAGCCCGAGATCATCACGTTCTCCCATCCGATCTCGTGGACGATACTCTCCCAGCCGGGTGTCCCCTCAGCCATCTCCCTCTTGATCCTCTGCCTCGTCTCCGGGTCCCTCAGCCTCTCCAGGAGCCTCTCGAGGCCCCCCTCATGGACCCAGTGGGGGAGCGTGGCTGTGAGGCCGGTGGACCCTGCTCTCCAGGCGTAGACGTCACAGGTCACCTCGATGCCCCTTCTCCGGGCCTCCTCCATCATCCTCAGCGTCTCCTTCACCTTCCCCCAGTTCCTTTTCCCCATAGCCTTGTGATGGCTGATCTCGACGGGTATCCCAGCTCTCTCCCCGATCTCGATGGCCTCCCTCACGGCCTCGATCAGGGGGTCCCCCTCCCCCCTGATATGGGTGGCGTAGATCCCGCCGTACTCGGCCGCGACCTTCGCCAACTCCACCACCTCATCGGTGCTGGCATACCCGCTGGGTGCATAGAAGAGACCTGTGGAGAGTCCAAAGGCGCCGTCCTCCATTGCCTCAGCAACGAGGTCCTTCATCTCCTTCAGCTCCTCCTTCGTCGGGGCTCGGCGCTCCATTCCCATGACGGCCATCCTGACGGTGGCGTTCCCGACGAGGGAGGCGACGTTGAGGGAGGTGCCCTTCTCCTCGACCTTCTCTAAGAACTCTCCCAGTGTCGTCCAGTCGATCTCGAGGTCGTACCTCCTTAACATCACCTCGTAGCGCCTCTTCATGGGCTCGCTGACGGGGGCGACGCTCCCCCCGCAGTTCCCGATGAGGTTCGTCGTCACGCCCTGCATGATGTGGCTGTCTCCCGTGGGGTTGACGAGGAGGACGGTGTCGGAGTGGGTGTGGATGTCTATGAAGCCCGGGGAGATGACGAGGCCGGAGGCGTCTATGACCTTCTCCCCATCCTCCCCCGAGAGGTCTCCCATCGCCGCGATCCTACCATCCTTTATGCCGATATCTGACCAGAACCAGGGGTTCCCCGTCCCATCGACGACCCGCCCGTTCCTTATGAGAATATCGAAACTCAACTCCAATCCCCCTTGAGATAGAGGTCGATCAGACCTTAAAGGTTTTTACGAAGGTCGAAAGGGATTTATGTTTCCCTTCTGGTTACAGATCGGAGAGGAGGCTGATGGATTCACACTAGACGGAGAGGCTCTTCATCGAGGAGGGCGAACTCTACAGGGAGGAGTTAGAGAGTAGACTTGAGAGGGCTGAGAAGGAGGTCGAGGCACTCCTAAGGATCTTCTCCGAGGAGGGCGTCCCCCCCAAGGGGAGGATCTTGGACCTCTGCTGCGGCATCGGGAGGCACTCAGTCCCCCTCGCCGAGCGGGGCTATCAGGTCACCGGCATCGACCTCTCACCGGTCCTGATCGCCCGTGCGCGGGAGTTGGCGAAGGCCAGAGGAGTCGAGTAGAGCATCGAATTCCTCGTGGGTGATATGCTGAACGTGAGAGAGGTCCTGAAGGACCATCTGGGCAGCTTCAACGCCGTGATAAACATGTTCACGAGCCTGGGCTACTATGGGGAGGAAGACGAGAAGGTGCTGGGGCAACTCTGGGACCTCTCAGCCCCAGGCGGGGTCCTCGTCATTGATGTCGCGAATAGGGACTGGATCGTCCGACACTTCATCCCCCGGGATTACTATGAGCATGCAGGTGGGGTAGTCAACGTAGTCGCCAGGAGGCTGGTCCTCGAGAACTCCGAGATAGTGGCGACCTACGAATACTACGAGAGGCGGGGAGAGGACCTAAGACATAGGGCGACTGTGAGGATGAGCCTTCGACTATACTCCCTCCATGAGCTCATCAACCTCATTGAGAGGACTGGGTGGAGGTACATCCGTTCCTTCGGGGACTTCGACCTGAACCCCTGCACCATAGACTCAAATAGGATAATATTGGTGGCTAAGAAACCCGACAGCGGCGGTTCTACGATTGAGAGGAGGATGAAGGAGGCTCCAGAGGGACATTAACCGGCGAGTGGTAAGAGAAGGAGGGTTGTGACCCCTTCTTTATATCGTGTAGGAACATCTCAAAGTTTATAACTTTGGATGTGCTTCCAAAAGCAGTGAGGATGTTCCAGCAGGCCGGCCAACTGATTCCACCCAAGAACGACCTTGGGACCATAATGCAGATCATCTTCTCCCTAGTCTTCTTCATCTATCTCTTCTATGCCCAGCGCATCCAGACGATGATGATGTTGAAGCAGGTGGAGGGGGCGCTCCTGCGGCTGAAGGCGATCAGGGACGAGGGGAGGAGGGTCGCCCTGAAGGCCGTGAGGGAGGTGGGGAAGCCCAAGGAGGACCCGGCACCCCGCATAGACCAGATCCTTGAGCAGTTCATGATAACCCCCGTCGACCTCGACCCAGCCGGGGTCGTCTGGAAGCTGGATAAGATCGTGAATGTAAGGGAGACGAGGTTCGAGGAGGACGTGAGGACCATCGCCCCCGAGGCAAACGAGTGGGAGATCCACAACCTGGAGAACCTCTTGGAGGCTGCTATGGCGCTGAACTCGATCTACAAGATAATACGCCATTATTTCATCCTCGGAAAGAAGACGATGAACCTCTACATCATCATGCAGGTCCAGATGGTCCTCCCCATGATCCTGCAGGAGGTCGAGGCCTACTCCAGCGCCCTCCAGGCCTTCACCCAGGGGACGCCGATAGGGGATGGGGCCGGAGCCCTCGTCGCGGCGAAGATCATGTGGGGACACCAGTGGCGTACCATTGCCAAGGATACCGTGGTCGCGGAGGTCCCCTTCGAGGGGAGGACCCTCTTGGTGGTGAAGGCGAAGGGGCCTGGGGGCAATGTCGGGAAGCCCGGCGACGCGGTGAGGAACCTCATAGAGGAGCGGGGAGGGAAGGTCTCCAAGATCATCATGATCGATGCAGCGGCGAAGTTGGAGGGCGAGGAACTCGGGTCCATAGCCGAGGGGGTCGGGGCGGCGATCGGGGGGCTTGGGGTTGAGAAGTACAAGATCGAGGAGGTCGCCCTGAAGTACAACCTCCCGCTCTACGCCATAGCCATCAAGGAGGACATCAAGGACGTGGTGGCTCCGATGAAGGAGGCTATCTTCAACGGGGCTGAGAAGGCGGTGGAGGCCGTGAAGCGCTTCGTGAGGGAGAGGACGGCTGAGGGGGAGGTCATCATCGTCGTCGGCGTGGGGAACACCGTGGGCATTGCCCAGTAGGGGTGAGAAGGATGAGCGGATATGACCGATCCGTCTACCCAACCTTCGGCATCTCGAGGACGTTACTCATCGCCCTCCTCTTCATCGGCGCCCTATCCCTCCTGAGCCTCTACCTCGGCTTCGACGCCTACCTCTCCGATCACCCAGCGAGGGCAAGCCTCTACCTCCTCATGGGAACCAGCGGCTTCGCCCTCATAGGCTACATGTTCTTCCGCTCAAGGTCCACCATAGAGAGGATCTTCTCCATCCCCCAGGTAGAGGTCGTCACAACCCTGGAGTGTAAGACCTGCGGACTGAAGAAGATCAGGCCCTTCAGGCGCGGGGACTACCTCTTCAAGGAAGCCGATGAATGCACCCGATGCAAGGGGAAGATGAACATAGTGAAGATCTACGGCCGGGAGAGGGCTAAAGCTCGGTGAGGACCTGACACCCATTCTCCCTGATCAGGACGGTATGCTCCGCCTGCGCGACGGGGGCCCTGGATCTCTCAACGAGGATCGGATACGTGTGGAGGCACTTAGAGCGGAGGAGCTCCTGGAAGGCCTCCTTACCCACTTCTGAGGGAAAGCGACGGAGGACCCAGCGCTCCGCGAAGGGGAGGGTCTTATAGGAGGACCTTATGAAGCTCAGCATCTCCTTCGCCGTCCTGCCCTTGACCGGCCTCTTCCTCTGGAAGAGGCAGATATGCCCCCACGCCCCGTTGACGACCTCTCCGGCCGCGGTGGGTAGCGTCGTGAAGGGCTCGACGGCGTAGATGTCCCCGACGGCGAGTCTCTGCCTGCAGAGCCGGGAATGGACGTTCGGGATGACCTCTCCCGCGTGGAGATTGTACTTGGAGATCCTATGGCCCGTCAGGTTGCGTATGGGCTTGAAGCCCCACTCCCTAATCTTCCTCTCTATCACGGCCCCGACCTCAGAGGCCCTGATACCCGCCCTCAGTACCTCGATGGCCGCCTGCAACCCCTCCTCAGCCGCCCTCTTGAGGTCCTCATACTCCGGGTTTAAGCAGACGGTCACCGCCGTATCCGCTATATAGCCATCGATATGCACCCCAAGATCGACCTTCACGATGCTCCTATCCGGGACGACGCTCCTATCGCCGAGCGGGGAGGTGTAGTGGGCCGCGACCTCATTTATGCTTAGGTTGCAGGGGAAGGCCGGGGCGCCACCCAGCTCCATGATCCACCCCTCGACCCTGTCGCAGATCTCGATCAATCTCTTATTTGCCCTCACAAGTCTCTTGGCCCTCTCCCTCACCTCCGCCGCGATCCTCCCCGCCTCCCTATAGGCCTCAACAAAACTTGAGAGAGATGGAGACATGACTCAGAGTAGTAGCGTCGACTCGATAGAAAAGAGTGTCGGTTACCCTCACTTGATGATCAGAAGGGGCTTGGTGCAGTGGTCGGCGACCCTCCGTGTCGTGCTCCCGAGGAGGAGCTCCCTCAGCCCGCTCAGGCCCCTGCTCCCCATGATGATGAGGTCGAAGCCCTCCCTCTCCGCGACCTCCACGATCTTATCCGCAGGCCTCCCCTCCAAGAGCTTGGTAGAGACCCTCAGATTGGGCTTCTTGGCCCGAGCCCTCGCCAGGGCCTCGGTCAGGACATTCTCGAAGGTAGCCCTCAACTTCGAGTTATACCTATCTATATCCCGGGGGGTGATGATGGGTGTGATGCCCGGCTCCTCAGAGAAGACCGGTAGGATGACAGGGGGGACTACACTGAGGATGACGACCTCAGCGTCAAGCTCCTCAGCCAAATCAAGGGCGTAATCAAGGGCCCTATTAGAAGGTTCAGAGCCATCTATCGGGACGAGAATCCTTTTAATCATCAATTAATATTTTAACCCCCCTCCATATATCTCTTCCTATCCCCATTTAAGATGGAAGCGTGAAGAATCATCAAACATGGACGGATCAAGCCGATGATAAACCGGAATTGATTGGTGGGGCCGGAAGGATTTGAACCCTCGACATTCGGGTTTCCGCTCCAAAAACTCCTCATCCCCTCCCGGGTCAGCAAACCCAAATTCTGGTTTCTGGAGCCCGACTTTACGCCGAGGGGGCTCCCACCCATCCCCGGTGTCATACCCTGGCTAGACCACGGCCCCTCCAGAAGGGTTACATCCTTCAACTCCCTTTTTAATTTTTCTTTCAGGGGCCGGGGACTTTTATAAAGCCTTGATCCAAAATTCTTGGGGTCGATCCATCTACGTCTTATGGAGAGGTGGGATGGCCCTATCCTTCAAGAGACGCTATATCAACCTCATCGTCTTGAGGGGAGAAGACAGCGACGAGGAGGATGAAAAGACCCTGGCTCAGGGAGGGAGGTCTATACCCGATCCGGGTGGGTTTCCACAATCTGGGGGAGTATATAAGGGTTAAGAAGATCTACAGGCAGAGGCTGGGGGAGCTGACGGAGGAGGACCTGGCTAAAGAGGGGATGAACTCCTTAGAGGAGTTCAAGGAGGAGTGGCGGAGGATCTACGGGTTCTGTGGGACGACGGTTTCATGGCCTGGGTCATAGAGTTCGAATACGTGGGTAGGGCCCCCGAGGGGACCGAAAAATTTAAGGAAGGGGGAGGGGGGGAAGGTAGTGGGTTACCGGCCAAAGGGCGTGGGAACCACCCGATCCCATTCCGAACTCGGAAGTTAAACCACGCTCCGTCCCCGGTTGTAGTATGGTCTTCGGCCATGCGAAGCCGGGGAAGCTGGTAACCCTCCCCCCTACCTCACTCCACCTGTTGCACGGACTTATTATCTCCTCTCCTCCCTAATGGGTGCCTCTTCCACGGTAAAATTAATATCCCTTGGCTATCGCTCTAAGAAGAGGGAAGTTGGCAAAGGAAGATGTTAAGATAGAGGAGTTAAAGAGGGAAGCCTCTGCCCTGCGCAAGAGGATCGAGGAGCTGGAGGAGGCCAATTCCAGGCTTAGGGAGCTCATCCAAGAAATTGAGCTGGAGAATCGGTCTCTAAGGAGGGAGGTCCGGGAGATGCTCGAGGAGACGACCGAACTCAGGAGGGGGTTCCCCGGGTGAAGGGGTCGAGAGAAGGGGTCCTCAAGGCGCTGATGGAGGAGGTATCGAGGCTGAGGGCCCGCCTGAAGGAACTTGAGGAGGAGAACCTGGAGCTCCAAAGGGTCTATGAGAGATTGAAGAAGGAGAACAGGCAACTGGGCCTTGAGATCGACAGAATCGCAGAGGAGATCTCCAGACTTCTAAGAGAATAGGAGACAATAAAACGGGGAGTCTCCTTTTTTATATGATTACTTCTCCTCTTTCGTCTGCTTTCAGTAGTTTTTGCCAGTTTCTTGTGGCCATCTCCTGTATCTCTGCTATCTCC
>PIYN01000036.1 GCA_003601775.1 Candidatus Bathyarchaeota archaeon | reverse complement strand
CCTGGGGTCCCTGACCTCCGTGGGTAGGAGGTCCTCCTTGATCTCCCCCTCCTCTCCCTTCTTCGTCCTCCATCGGACCAGTATCTTGGGGTTGCTCGCGGCCTTCGCCAGGTATCTCACCCTCACCGTCGGGCCCCTCCCAGGCCTCGAGGGGTGGATCCTCGGGATGATCCTCCCTGGGTAGGTGAGCCTCTGCCCTGAGTAGAAGAGGCCGAGGACGTCGAAGAAGGTGAGGGTCTCGAAGTAGATGTCCTCGTGGAGGGCCTCGAGGGAGGAGATCTGCTCCTGGTCTACGCCAAGGGGGTAGTCCGGCTC
The DNA here is from genome assembly GCA_003601775.1 of Candidatus Bathyarchaeota archaeon. Lineage (GTDB taxonomy): Archaea > Thermoproteota > Bathyarchaeia > TCS64 > PIYN01 > PIYN01. The sequence continues at coordinate 10,917 of PIYN01000036.1, read as the reverse complement.
GCTCATCCAGACCTCCACCTCCAGGCTGTGGAAGTAGGGGGCCTTCTCCGGAGTCGGTGCGCCCTCGTAGAGGTCCATCACGTTCTCGAAGACCCGCTCCAGCACCTCTCCCTGGTAGTAGTCCCAGAACCTCTCCGGATCCGTCACGATCCGCTCGTCCAGCACCACCTCCCCGTCGACCTCAGCCCTCACCCACCCTGTGGTGACCCGGACCTTCTCGTAGTCCGGGAACCTCTTCAAGAGGGGCTGGACCACGAACTTCGGGTTGAACTCCCCCGCGTATATGACCCTCCCCTCCCGGTCCCTCGCCTTAACCCTGTAGATGGGCGTCGCCTGGGAGGACCTCTCAAAGGTGATGTTCTCGACGGGTATGCCGAGCTCCCTCGCCAAGACCTCGTCTATGGGGTAGAGCTCCTGCAGCCAGCGGATGGGTGAGGAGATGTTCTGCCACCTTATCTCCCCCTTCCGTATTGGAGCGAAGGTGATCCTTATCGTATCTACCGCCTTATCCCGGAGGGCGGGGAGGACGACGTCGTGGAGCCAGCTATAGCCCTGCTTATAGGCCGATAGGACGGTCACCCTAACATTCTCTCTGCGGCACCCCCTCCTCACGAGCTCCTCGAGGATCTCCTCCCTTAGCTGCTCCCTCACCTCCGGGGGCTCGCTCACTCGCACCTCGACCTCCACGCTCGACCCCTCCTTGACCCGGGGGAAGAGCTCCGCCCTCAGCCTATCCTGTAGGTCGTCCACCTCCCAGGGGAGTTCAACGGTCTCATCGATGACGGGGATTCCCCCATCCCTCCCCAGGTCCCCGACCGTGACGCTCAGCCCCCCCTCCTTGACCCTCTCATGTAGCAACTCCTCGAGGAGCGTTTTGAGAGAGGGCTTCACCCCCTCCACGAAGACTTGGACGCTCACCTCCTCGAGCTCCCCCTCGAGACCACCCAGGATCCTCTCGAGCCTGTAAAGGGCTGCAGCGGCCTGTCCCGCCCCGCTCCTCAGGGAGAGGAACCTCCTGACGTCCTCCTCAACCTCGCTGAGCTCGACCTCGCCCTTCCTGTGCTCCCAGAGGTAGGGGAGTCTCTCCGAGAGGTAACGGCACGCGGCCTCCAAGCCCTCCTCGTCTCCGCCCAATAGGACCAGAGCGTCACTCCCTCCAAAGGCCTTGGGCACCACTTGGACGAAGCCCTCCCCGGGTCCGAGCTCCCCGATCCTCAGTTTCCCCTCCTCGACGAGGAGCTTAACCCAGGAGGACTCTCCGACGAGGACGGGGTTGACGGGCTCCTCGACCTCCGAGTCCGTCTTGGCAACAGGTAGGCATACCCCAGTGGACTCGAGGCCGAGGCGTGCGGCGATATCGATCGCCCCCGCAGCCCCCCTCCCGACTATGATAACTGTGTTGAGGCGGTCTGGTATGAGGCCCCCTGAGGGGGCACCCAGCAACCCCTCGGTGGTGTAGAGCTTGGAGAGGCTCAGCCTCCTCGGCGTGACCCTCCCCTCCCTGAGGCACACCCTCTCGAGCCTCCCCTCCTCCGCTCTCGGCACCTCCACCTCCCTCCTCAGGTTCTGGGAGATGAGGCGTAGATGGAGGCGTGAGACCGAGGGGTAGCTGAGCATGTCCCTCATCTTCCCATGGGAGTGGGCGGAGGCGAGGTGGAGCAGGTCCTCCTCCGCTGAAAGGAGGTCCTCGTCGTTCTTGAGGGTAAGGGAGAGGCTCAGCCTACTGACCTCCGTCTTGGAGCCCTCGAGGAGGATCCCCACAGCGTGGCAAGAGTCCACTGAGATCCCCCGTTTGGACAGAAAGTCGATGACCTCCCTCTCCACATCCCCCAAGGAGGGACCATCGAGGGTCCAGAGATGAGGCATCCTCGCCGCCATGTAGTTCGCCGCCATCCTTGTCCCCTCATCATCCCCGCCCGTGACGACCACCGCGCTAAAACCGTCTGAGGGTGAAGCGTAGAGCTGTATAACCCCCTCCCCTGGCCGGCACCCCTCAAGAATTGGGCCCTCCTCCATCAACGCCGCAGCAAACCTATTCTTCCTCCCCACGAGGATAGGGTTAGGGACCTCCCTGAGGTCCGAGACCTCGCTGTCCCTGAGGAGTAGGGGGAGGTCGAGGGACATCGTCTCGAAGCCGAGGCGTGCCGCTATGTTGGATGCCCCCACGAGGTCCTCTACCGGAGCATCCTCGGCGACTATGATCCTGGCCTCGAGATAGTCCGTTAGGCCGTCCCCGTTCGTATCCCTTAACAGAAAGCCTTGGGAGAAGATCTGGGATAGACTCCTCAACAACCCCATATCCCCAGGAACCTTATCTAAGACCTAGATAATTAGTCCTTCCCATCTCTTTTTTAGCGTTGGTTGAACACACGGTCCTGAAATGAAGTTCTGAGGGTTAGTGCACCGAATAGAAAATTGTTATCAGATTACTTTGACATTTGAGGTGTAAGACGAGAGGTAAGACTACTACTTAGAAAGCGTATTTGAGAGTGTTAGGTGGGTTTGTTAGTTTTATGGGTTCATCATACGAGGACCTCCTCACCTTTGGGGGCGAGAGTTGAAGCACGCGGTCGGGCAGTATGTTCTGATATATAAACAAAATTTTTATATATAAACAATTGGCTCCTAAAAATTAGAGGGAGTTAAGATGAAAATAGGTTTTTTAAGTATTCTCTGTATATCTCTAATTGTCCTGAGCGGTCTTGTGGTCCTCGGGGGTGTGGCGGATGAAGGACCAAGGGTGATCGACTGCCGTAAGCTTACCTTCTACGAGGCGATGGAGTCCCGGCTTGAGGCCTATGAGGAGACCCATGATTGGAGGTTGAAGGTACACCCCTCAGACCTGGAGTACCTGGAGAACGTGACAGCGGAGACCGTCGTGTACGTTGAAGCCTATGTCTCGAACCCCAGGGAGGCCACGGAGTATTCCATAGACCTCTCCACCAACGAGACTATAGGAATCTATCATGTGTACCAGGCAAGGGGTGAACAGGTTGAGGCGTTCTTAAAGATTCCGCAGGAAAGCCCCCTCTATAAGAGCAAATTCGATCCAAGTATATGCATGGAGATTGAGGCGAAGTACTTGGAAGAAATAGCGGAACTCCCCTTCGTCTATTGTATCAGAGTTGGACCAACAGAAGTTCCCATAGAAACGCCTGATGAACTCTTCATCACGAGCGGATCCGTAACCATCGAAGAGGCAAGAAGTTACAATTACATTAAGTATGTTCTAGAGAACAAGGACTCGACTGTAGACTATATGCAGATCGCCATAATAGACACGGGATATGACCCAAGCGATTCTGGGTGTAAGCTTGGTGGAGTAGCAGAGGATAATATACTCTATCACTGGGACTTCCAATATGATAATTCAGATGTTACTGATGGAGATAATCATCACGGTACAAATGTCTTAGACCTTATAGCAAGAGCCTTCGGTGATACAGGCGAGGACGATTCGATGTACGAATTCGAATATATCTATTATGTGTTAAAGATCGGTAAAGGTCTTTCTTGTAATACAAAAGCAGCAAAGAAGGCTATTGAGTGGTGCCTCAGCCATGACCCAGAAGTCGTCAGTATGAGTTGGGGATTTGGATTCCCCTTTGGACCAAGCTTTGCATGTACTGGTCTTTGGTGCGATCTATTTAAGGAAGGCGTACAATTGGGCATAACATGGGTCGCTGCTTCAGGAAACCAAAGACAAAGCAACGCAGTTTTATACCCTTCTGCGAGCTATTATGTGATCGGTGTAGGTGGGTACGAGTCCGGCTTTTGGCGCTGGACTGGATGGTTCCCCGGGCAGGGAAGTAACTATGGAACGATATATTACTCTAAGTGGCAGGAATGGGGATTCGAAATATACTGCTCTGTTTGCTATGAAGCAACTGGCGATGCATACGTCACTAGAACGGTGTTCAAGCCCGATTGCTACGACGCAGCAAAACTTGCTGAAGGATTAACTGGTACCAGCTTCTCAGCCCCCTTAGCTGCTGCATGTATAGCCATGGGGGTCTATAGTGCAAAACACCCTTCAGCAGGCCAAGACTGGATTCCAGGGTACTCGAATGTGCGCAGCGCAGTCCACTCCTGCCACACATATCTCGTCAAGCCAGATGCTTCAAGCTTGGCAGGAGATGTCATAAATTGCCTCACATTGTATAACAACTTCCACTAATCACCCTTTTATTTATGATTAAGTGAGAGGTGGTTTATGGGATGTCTGAGAGGTTGAGGAGTATTGCCTCGTTCTATGATTTGGACTTTCTCCCAGAGGAGAGGCTGAGACCTTCTCTATCCATACGCCTACACTTGGCCCTTGGAGGGTTCTTGTGCCTGATCTTCGGGGTTATGACAAGCTTCAACCCCGGGCTGATCTTCATCGACGTGGGATGGCCCTACCAAGGATGTCTCGGATATCCCCTGATGGAGTTTCAGTCCTACCCCGTTGTTTACAGTCTCCTATTCATTGCTTCTCCTGCGGGATTCCTCTCCCTGGTTGCATCCACCCAGTCTAGGGGAAGAGTTGTCGCCATCCTAAGTCACTTGGGGATCACCCTGGGGCTCTTGGGATCCTTCCTCTTCCTCCTTGAGTTCTTTCTTGTTCGCGGTGGCATTGTTATGCCAGAAGTATTCTTGGTGCCTAGCTTGGGCTTCTCTATGATCCTCCTGGGTATCTCCCTGATGCTCGTGTATCCCATTTCTCTCGGTATCCTGCCCCCAGCCTCGAACGTGCCACTGCTCATACCCCCTATCTTAATGTTTACGATTTATCCAGAGCCGCCCATAATCGTAGGCTTCTTAGGGTATATTTACGGACTCTACAACTTCCTACTCTACCTAATCCTCCCAGCCCTCATAATCCTCATACGGTCCAGAATAAGATACCTGAGAAGGCGCGGACAAAATATATGAAAGTCAGAGTTTAAGACGCTGGATGTGTCAGAAAGAATGGAGATTTCATGAATTGCTTAACACTGCACAACGCCTTCGATTCTTCGAGCTAGAATTTCTCCCTTGACAGATTAAATAAATAGGTGGATCCGCCAAGGATGCATCGGAGGAATCGGGGATGGGGAAGGCTGTTCAGGTCGATGGGAGGGATAACGTCGCCACGGTCACCTCAGACGTCTCTGAGGGGAAGGTAGTGGAGGTGCTCTCCCCTGAGGGCGACATCCTGAGGCTGAGGGCCCTCGATGATATATCCTTTGGGCACAAGATAGCCCTCACCGATCTTGATCAAGGCGAGGAGGTCGTCAAGTATGGGGAGACCATCGGGATCGCCTCCCGCCCCATCAGGGCGGGGTCTTGGGTACACACCCATAACGTTGAGAGCGCCAGGGTCCCCACATCATCCCTCAGGAGAGAGCGGCCATGACCGAGTTCTACGGCTATGAGAGGCCGGATGGGTCCGTGGGGGTCCGCAACCACCTCCTCGTCATCGCGCCCATCGACTGCAGCTTCGAGCCCGCTAAGAGGATCGCGGCGCAGGTGGAGGGGGCCGTCGCCGTCACCCAGCACCACGGCTGCGGCCTCGACGAGATGGTGGCTAACACCCTTGTAGGCGTCGGCCGTAACCCCAACGTCGCCGGGGTCCTCCTCGTCGGCCTCGGCTGCGAGACGCTGACCTCCGAGATCCTGGCAGAGGGGATCGAGTCGACGGGGAAGCCCGTCGAGGTCGTGGTCTGCCAACATGAGGGTGGCACCCTCAGAGCCATAGAGAGGGGTGTTCGAATCCTCCAGAGGATGGCCCAGGAGGTCGCTGAGCTCAGGCGGGAGCCCTTCCCCCTCTCTGAGCTGATCCTCGCCGTGGAGTGTGGGGGCTCCGACGCGACCTCGGGGCTCGCCGCAAACCCGGCGACAGGGATCGCTGCCGATATGCTCATCGACGAGGGCGGGACCGTCATCATCAGCGAGACCCAGGAGATGGTCGGGGCCCAGCACCTGCTCGCGAGGAGGGCTGTGAGCAGGGAGGTGGCGGAGGCGACCTACGAGATGATCGAACGCCAGGAGAGGAGAATGAGGGCTATGGGGATCGACAGCCGCTTCATGTCCAAGGGGAACATCGAGGGAGGCCTCACCACCATAGAGGAGAAGAGCCTCGGAGCCATACGTAAGGGGGGCACCCGTCCTATCCAGGGGGTCCTGGAGAACAGCTGGAGGAGGCTTGAGAGACCGAGCAGGGGCGGGCTCTGGCTCCAGGACGGGACGGGGTCAGATATCCCCTCCATGACCCATATGGTCGCCGCGGGCGCCCAGATCGTCGCCTTCACAACGGGGAGGGGCTCCACCGTCGGCCACGCCATCGCCCCCGTCCTCAAGATCACCGGGAACCCCGAGACCTACGCCCGTATGTCCGACAACATGGATATAGACGCCAGCACCATCCTCGACGGGAGGGAGCCCCTCCGATCCGTGGGGGAGAGGATCTTCAAGGCCATCATCGAGGTCGCATCGGGTAGGAAGACGAAGGCCGAGGCCCTCGGCTATAGGGACTTCGCCGTCTTCACGAGGAGCAGGATCGCGGAGCACCTCCTCGGCTTCTGCTGAGAAGCATTAGGGGTGACGCTGGGTAGTCTCCTCCGATTTATCGGACTTCACTTTCCTCGGTTCCCTCACGAAGAGTTGGAATAGGACGGTGGCGGCGAGGAGGATGCCTGAGATCGCTCCGAAGGCTGGAAGGTAGTCCAGGTAGGAGAGGAGGAAGCCGGTGGCGATGGGCCCAGTTGCGTGTCCTATGTCCCAGAGGCTGCCGAAGACCCCCATGGAGGTCCCGTGTCCCCTCGCCTTGCTCAGCTCCGCCACCATCGCGGCGGTCGAGGAGGTCACCATCGACTCCCCCAGCCCGAAGAGAAGGGTGACCGCGCAGAGGATGGGGAAGGCCCTCACAATAGGGTAGAGGATGAAGGAGACGACACAGAGCAGCATCCCAGCAGTGATCAACGGCTTCCGTCCATGGATATCGGAGATCCTCCCCATCACCGGGCGGATGAGGACGAGGGCGACGAGCTGGATGCCCCAGAGGATACCAGCGTGGAAGGAGGAGAGGCCCACCGTGGACGTGATGTACACGGGCAGGAAGGCCTCGAGGGCCCCGACGGTCAGGTTCTGGACACCCTCCATGGAGCTCGTGAGGAGGACCTGCACGTCCGTGATCACGGCGACCACGTCGTCCCTGAACTTTCCGATGACCTCTCCAAGGGTCGGCGGCTCGGGTGAGGGTCTGCTCGGGAGGTAGCGCCAGAGGGCGAGGACGAGGAGGAGGGAGATGGAGCCGATGCAGCCCACGATGAGGTAGACGAGACGGAAGACCTCTGGGGAGGGGTTCGCTCCTCCGAGCATGTAGAGGAGCCCCCCGCCGAGGGGTGCCGCTATGAGCCCGCCGAGGACGGAGATGGAGGAGTAGGTGGCGATGAGCTGCCCCTTACGTTCGCCGGCGATATCGATGATAACCGCCATCGCGACGGGCCCGTAGATGGCCGTGGCGAAGCCATGGAAGAATCGGATGATGATGAGGAGGTGGTAGTCGTAGACGAGGAGGTAGGTGAAGGGCATGAGGCCGAAGACGAGGACTGAGGCGAGGAGAGCGGCCCTCCGACCGAAGACGTCTGAGAGCGTCCCAGCCGGCGCCTTGAAGAAGATGCCGGTCACGGTGGACATCCCCACCACCAGACCGATCATCGTCGAAGAGGCCCCGAGGGCCTTCGCAAAGAGGGCTAAGACCGGCGTCCTCGCCATGCTGTAGCTGAGACGGGCGAAGAACCCAATGAGTATCAATGCTACAAAGGTCCAGGTGAGACTGACTCGGCTATTCGATCCCTCCGCCAACAGTTACCCCCCTACGGCGGGATGGAGTCCTCCCTGGAGAGAAACCCAAAGACGGCGTCCTTGTCTACGAACTTGCTGATCAGCCAGGGGCAGGTGACCCTATCCACGTGGAATGCCGCCTTGTAACCCACCTCACAACAATTCACAATTTATAAGTAGATTTTCTATATATAAAGATTCGTTACATAGTTTGATGGAGGCGGATCGTGGTGTACAGCTTCATGCCGAGGGGGGGCAGGGTCAGTCCCGTCCAGCTCTGGCTTCTCCTTGTCCTCTCCGAGGGGCCGAACTACGGTTACAAGATCATCCAGCGGTTGAGGGAGATGTTCAGGGGGTACTGGGAGCCGAAGGCTGGGACGATCTACCCTGCGCTGGATAGGTTGAGTCGGGCGTCGTTGATCTCGAGTAGGGTTGAGCACAGGGACGACGCTCCTGACAGGCGCTATTACAGGATAACTGAGAAGGGGGAGGAGGTCCTGAGGGAGGCGGTGAGGCGGTGGAGCCGGGTGATGGAGCATATAGAGGCCTATGGTGAGAGCCACAGGGCGATACGGCGGTTTAGGGGCAGGCTCTCGAGGGAGGAGCTGGGGAGGCTCCTTGTGAAGATGGGCGAGGGCATGAAGAAGGGGCGGTTCGACCTCTCAGAGGCCCTTCCTCTCCTTGAGACTGCCACGGTTGAGCCCTCGGAGCCCCTACAGGTCAAGCTCCTCTATGCCTGGGAGGACGGGAAGCTCGAGGTGGAGTTGGAGTTCGAGTGGACCCCTAAAGGGGAGGAGAGAACAGGAGATGAGTAGAGTCCTCTCTCTACTCAGTTCACTGGAGAGGGATGCGAAGCTCCTGATCTCGGCCCGGGCCCTGAGGAGTTTTATCGGGGCCTAATCTCCGTTATCTTCACGATCTACCTCTCCAAGCTCGGTGTCCAGCCCTTGACCATGGGTCTCCTCTTCACGGTGACGACCTCCATCGCTGCTGTGAGGAGCCTTGTCGAGGGTGTGTTTGCGGATAGGTTTGGGAGGAAGCCCTTCCTCTTCCTCCTGAACGGCATCATCGCCGTCTCTGGCGTCATCTACGCCTCCACCCGTAACTTGGCGGTCCTCCTCCCCACGAGCGCCCTCGGGGGATTAGGCTCGATGTATCTCAGCAGCCCCTCTGAGCAGGCGATGCTCTCCGAGAAGACGACAGATAGGGAGAGGACGACCCTCTTCAGCATCGCCTCCTTCATCAGCACCATATCCAGCATGTTCGGCGCCTTCTCAGCCGGCATCCCCGACTTCTTCCAGACACGCCTCGGCTTCGAGGAGATCCACTCCTATCAGCCCATCTTCATCCTCGCCGCCCTCATCGGACTCGCGTGCATCGGCCTCACCATCCCCCTGAGGGAGGAACGGCGGAGGCCCCTTGAGAAGAGGGACGATGAGGAGGTCGCCGAGGAGGAGGTGGAGTACGAGGAGACGGGCAAGATCCTGAGCAGGTTCGCCGTCGTCGTCGCCTTCGACGCCCTCGGCGGCTCCTTCATCGGGAGGTTCCTCTCCTACTGGTTCTACATCAAGTTCGGCGTCGGGCCTGGGAAGATCGGGACCCTCTTCGGGGCCTCCAGGCTCCTCTCAGCCCTAAGCTACATCCTCGGGCTGAAGATGGCGAGGCGGATAGGGACGGTCAACGCGACGGTCCTCTCGAGGCTCCCCGTCGTCGGGGTCAACCTCATCCTCCCCCTCATCCCCACCTACACCGTCGCCGCCCTCCTCCAGGGCTTCAAGAGCGCCTTCTCCATGATCGACGTGCCGCTGAGGCAGTCCTACCTGATGGGGATCACAAGGAGGAGTAGGAGGGCCTCCATAGCGGGTGCTTCGAGCACCGCGATGAGGGTCGCCGCCACGGTCGCTCCTACCCTCTCGGGGTACTTCTTCCAGTACGTATCCATCATGCTCCCCTTCTTCCTCGGGGGGACCTTCCAACTGACGTCGGCGGTACTCCTCTGGGTCCTCTTCAAGGACATCAAGCCCCCTGAGGAGAGGGGGGAGAGAAATTAGGGAGTTTCAATTTAATTTTATACCACAAACTCCTTTCTAATTGGAAAGGCTTATAAATAGGGCGTTTTATCACTTTTGATATCAAACGTGATGTGAATGCAGGAGCGTCCCAAGGATCAGCACCACTCGGGTGATGATGAAGGTGAGCGCCTTAGGGCCCTCCAGATGCTCCTCTTCTCTGTCTTCACGGCGATGACGGGGCTTGGAGTGGTCTCCCCCATCATGCCGAATTACGCGACATCCATGGGTGCCACGGGGATCTGGCTGGGGTTGATCTACTCCGGCTTCTCCTTCACGAGGGCCGTCCTCCAGACGCCCATAGGTAGGTTGGCCGATAGGAGGAGTAAGAAGAAGATCCTCTGCATCGGGTTGGGGGTCTACGCCCTCGTCTCCCTCCTCTACATCTACGCCTCTTCTCCCCTCCATCTCGTGGCGATAAGGCTCGTCCATGGGGTGGGGTCGGCCATGGTGATGCCCGTGGCGATGGCCTACGCGGTGGAGTTGACGCCTAAGGGGAAGGAGGGGAGGTACATGGGGTATATGTCGACGGCGATGTTCACGGGCTTCGGCGCTGGCCCCCTCCTCGGTGGATACATCTACGACTGGTTCTCCCTCTCCGCCGTCTTCTACTCCATGACCGCCCTCATCAGCGTCAGCCTCCTGTTGACCCTCATCTTCGTCCCTGAGGAGAGGAACATCAGGAGGGTGAGGAGGCCGACGGTGCCCTTCACGAAGATCCTCTCCAATAGGAGGCTCCTCGGGGCGATGATCTACCGTATCATCAACGCGTTGGGGAGGGGGAGTATCATGGGGTTCCTCGCCCTCTTCGCCGTCCAGACCCTCGGGATCTCATACTCCCTCGTCGGCACCATCCTCGCAGTGGGGATCTTCGCCAACTCCTTCCTCCAGACCCCCTTCGGCATCCTCGCCGATAAATACAACAGGGTCCTCCTTATCGTGATCGGGAGCATTCTCTCCTCCTTCGGATACTTCTACTTGGCCAAGACGACAGGCGCCTTGGATTTGATGATGGCGAGGCTCGTGATCTCTGTGGGCAGCG
>PIYN01000012.1 GCA_003601775.1 Candidatus Bathyarchaeota archaeon | reverse complement strand
AGACGACGATAGCGAGGGCGCTATGGAGGCGGTTGAAGGAGATGGGGGTCGGGGTCCAGGTGCTCGAGTCCGATGAGGTGCGGAGGATCCTGACGCCGAGGCCGACCTACACGGAGGAGGAGAGGGATGCCTTCTACAGGGCCCTGGCCTACATCGGCTCCCTCCTCGTGGAGAACGGGGTGAACGTCATCTTCGACGCCACCGCCAACAGGAGGAAGTACAGGGAGGAGGCGAGGAGGCGCATCGAGAGGTTCCTCGAGGTCTACGTGAGATGCCCCCTCGAGGTCTGCATCAAACGGGACGTGAAGGGGATCTACCAGAAGGCCCTAAAGGGAGAGGCCAAGACCGTCCCCGGGCTACAAGCCCCCTACGAGGAGCCCCTGAACCCAGAGGTCACGATAGACTCCACCACCGAGTCCCCCGAGGAGGCGGCCCAGAGGATCATAGAGGCCCTGAGGGAGAGGGGGTTCCTGGAGGTATGAGATATGTGGACGGAGATCCTCAGGGAGGCGGCAGAGGAGGCGAGGAGGCGTGTGATGCCTCTCCTCGTAGGCCGCGGGATCCCCATCTCAGGTGACCGGCTATCACGGCTGAAGGCCCTCCTCGACGCGGAGGCTGAGAGGGCTGTGGAGGAGGTCCTCAAGCGCAGGAGTGTCAGGGCCCACATCGTCAGCGAGGAGGCCGAGCTTCAGCTCGGGGGCGGATCTGAGACGAGGATCGTGGTAGACCCCGTGGACGGGACGAACAACCTCTCCAGGGGCTTCCCCCTCGCCGCGGTGAGCATCGCCGTCTCCGAGACCCCCCTCTTCGACGGCGTCGTCGCCGCCCTCGTCATGAACCTCTTCACGGGGGAGGCCTTCTGGGCGGAGAGGGGGGCGGGGGCACGCTGGGATGGGAGGCCCATCTTCCCCTCTGGGATTACCTCCCTGGAGGACGCTCTCCTCTCGGTGGACGTGAGCAAGGTGGGGGACGTCAAGACCCTTGAGGGCCTCCTCAGGAGGGGGAGACACCTCAGGCAGCTGGGGTCGGCGGCCCTCTCCCTCTCCCTCATCGCGGCCGGGGTCCTCGACGCCTACGTCGACCTGCGAGGGCTGATCCGGGTCGTTGACGTCGCGGCTGGACTCTTCATCCTCAGGGAGGCGGGGGGAGAGATCCACGTGTTGGGGGAGAACCTCGGGGAGGTGGAGTTGGAGAGGGATAGAAGGCTCTCCCTCATCGCCTCGGCGAACCCCCCTTTGATGGAGGAGATCCTCAGATCTCTGGGGCTGGATACGGGGAGATGAGGTTCAAGGGAAGGATCCTTAAGGGCGTCTTCCTCGAGAGGCTGAATCGCTTCCTCGGGAGGGTTGAGGTCTCTGGGAGGGAGGCCCTCTGCTACATCCCGAACCCGGGGAGGATGGTCGAACTCCTGGGGCCCGGGGTGGAGGTCTACCTCAGGGAGGAGCATGGGCCGGGGAGGAAGACCGGGTACGACCTCCTCCTCGTCAGGCGGGGCGTCCTCGTCTCCATAGACTCCAGGGCGCCGAACAGGCTGGTGGAGGAGGCGATCCAAGCGGACCTCCTACCAGAGTTCCAGGGCTACGACATAGTCAGGGCTGAGTACACCTATGGGAAGTCGAGGGTGGACTTCCTCCTCTCCCAAGGAGAACGCCGGATGTTGCTGGAGGTCAAGTCCTGCACCCTCGTCGAGGACGGGAGGGCCCTCTTCCCCGACGCCCCAACCCTGCGGGGGAGGAGGCACCTCCACACCCTCATCTCAGCCCTGGAGCAGGGCCTCGAGGCCTCCATACTCTTCGTCGTCCAGAGGCCCGATGCGGAGAGGTCCTCCCCGAACGATGAGACGGATCCGGAGTTCGGGGCTGCGCTAAGGGAGGCAGCCTCCAAGGGAGTGGGGATCTATGCATACAAGTGCCAGGTGACCTTGGATGGGATGTGGTTCCTGGGGCAGGTGCCCGTCATCCTGCGAGAAGGCATGAGCCGAGATTTTTGTAATCATGAAGGTTAAAGGAATTAATATTTTATTGTTTCCAGTGGTGTCTTCTGTTCCGTGTTTTTCTCTGTTCACTCATCCTCCTCATTAGGCGATTCCTGTCATCCATGAGAATGAGGATTCGGCTATCAACCTCAAGCCGTACCTCCTCATCCACCTATTCGGGTTGGGATAGATGAAAAGCTTGCCCCTCCTACTAGCACTCATACGCTTAACCTCAGGGTTACAACCCTCAAGAACAGAGAAATCCAGAAGAATCTCACCCTTCTGAACCAGAGAATCGTTGTAAACGCTCCAATTCACGAGAAAACCTCAGATCCGCGATCAAAGAATAACCCAGAACATAAGTAAAAAAACTTAATATGAAATAGAACAATCTCATCATAACTTGAGGGAAGAAGGTCATGAAAGTTATTGGAGTTGTTGGTTCTCCACGTAAGAATGGAAATACTGCGTATTTACTTGAGGAAGTTATGAAATTTCTCAGGGGAAAATATGAGACAGAAATTATTTTCCTAAAGGATTATGATATTAAGCCCTGTGAAGGATGTCATTACTGTGAGGAGAATAAACGATGCGTTATAGAGGATGATATGCAGGAGTTGTATCCCAAACTTAAGAAAGCTGATGTCATCATCTTGTCTAGCCCCTCATTTATGGGAGGTGTAACATCCCGGCTCCGGGCGTTTATGGAAAGAACATGGTTCCTCAGGAAGGGACAACTCGAAGGAAAGATTGGTACATACATCGTTGTTGGAAGAAGAAAAATTGGCTCCACGATAGATGAAATAGAAGAATACCTCACAAGGTTAAAAATGACTAAAATTCCTGGCGTTATAGGATATGCATTTGAAAAAGGTGACATTTTAAAAGATAAAGAGGCACTAAAGGAAGCTCAAAAACTTGGAAAATGGATTTTAAAGCTATCAGAAAAATTAGAAGGGGTATAAGCTTGCAATCGTAATTGATTATTAAGAGAAGGATTAAGGCAAAGACTGCCTTGTTGCATGATTGATTGTTTTATGTGAACTTTAAATCTTTTTATGTGATTGATGATAATTTTTACACAAAAATGGCAAAACAAAGAATCATGCAATAAAGTGAAGTTTATGATGATTTATAAATGATTCTTTGGTGGATGAAAGGGGAACATTATTTAAGGTTCGATGCAACCTATTAGGAGAGAGGACTCGATGGGCAAGAAGAAGATCATCAGTGAGCGGGAGCTCAAGTCCATGGTATATCCCTCGAAGTACGACGTGGTCGGGATAGTTCAGAAGATGCTGGGCAACGACAGGGCTATGGTGAAGTGCAGCGACGGGTACGTCAGGACCTGCCGGATCAGAGGGAAGATGAAGAGGCGGATCTGGGTCAGGGAGGGGGACGCCGTCCTCGTCTCACCCTGGGACTTCCAGTACGAGACGAGGGGGGACATCATCTGGAGGTACACCAAGAATCAGGTGGACATACTCAGGGAGAAGGGGTACCTCACCATAGAGTAGCGGGGGCGTCCAGGCGTGTCCCGGAGGAGGGATGTGGAGGAGAGGATCGAGCGGAGGGTCAGGAGATACGAGGAAGAGGCCCTCATGAAGTTCAAGCGCTCCGAGGAGTATGAGGTCATAGAGGAGGTCTTCGACAGGCTCACCCTCGAGGCCATCTACGAGCTGCTGAGGAGGAGGGTCATAGACGAGATCCACGGCGTCGTCAAGGCAGGGAAGGAGGCGAGGATCTACTGGGGCCTCGACCCCAACGAGAGGGAGCTGGCCATCAAGATCTATTACACCGTCACGGCCGAGTTCAGGCAGGGGATGCTGAAGTACATACAGGACGACTACCGCTTCAGGAGGGTGAGGCGGTCCCCCCGGGGCATCATCTACACCTGGGCGCAGAAGGAGTTCAAGAACCTCAAGGCGGCCTACGGGGCCGGGGTGAGAGTCCCGGAGCCCATCGAGGTCAAGAGGAACGTCCTCGTGATGGAGTTCATCGGGGAGGACGGGGTGCCGGCGCCCCTCCTCCGTGACGTCTACCTGGAGGAACCTGAGGCGGTCTATAGGAAGCTGCTGGAGGAGGTCCGGCTTCTCTACGGGAAGGCGGAGCTCGTCCACGGAGACCTGAGCGAGTACAACCTGATGTTCTGGGAGGGTGAGCCCATCCTCTTTGACGTCTCGCAGGCAGTCCCCACGAACCACCCCCTCGCCGAGGAGCTGCTCCTCAGGGATATAAGGAACCTGAACAGGTACTTCGCCTCCCTCGGCGTCGAGGTGGTCGAGATCGATGAGGCCTATAGGTGGATCACGGGTGGAGACGAAGGTCTACGTTAAGATACCCATGGAGAGGGTCGGCGTCCTCATAGGACCCGGGGGAAAGGTCAAGAGAAGGATAGAGGAGGCCTCCGGCGTGGAGCTCTCCATCGACAGCGAGACGGGGAACGTGGAGATCGGCCTCAGGCCCGAGACGAAGGACCCCTCCGTCATCCTACAGGTCCAGAACCTCGTGAAGGCCATAGGGCGGGGGTTCAGCCCCCAGAGGGCCTTTAAGCTCCTCGACGAGGACGTCTATCTGGACATCATAGACCTTAGGGATTACGTGGGGCGCTCCAAGAACGCCCTCGCACGGGTCAGGGGGAGGATCATCGGTCGGAACGGCCGTTCGAGGGAGCTCATAGAGGAACTGACGGATACCTACATCTCCGTCTACGGCCACACCGTCTCCATCATAGGGAGGGTCGAGGACATAGAGGTGGCGAAGGAGGCGATCCTCATGCTGGTGAAGGGCCGGTTCCACAAGAGCGTCTTCAGCTACCTCTACCGGGAGCGGGGAAGGAGGAAGAGGAGGCTGGAGCTCTGGGAGGGCCCCTCGGAGAGGACTCGGGAAATGATGAGAGGTCCTCAATTGAAGGCTGTTAGGAGGGAGGTGGATGGAGGCTAACCTCACCTATCAGTCCATAAGTCCCTCCGATTTCTTCTACAGGAACAGGGAGATAGCGGGGTTCAGCAATCCCTCCCGGGCGATCTACTCGGCGATCAGGGAGCTGCTGGAGAACTCCCTCGACGCCTGTGAGGCCTACGGGGAGCCGCCCCAGATATACCTCCGCCTCAGGGAGGTGACGACCACCGAGAGCGGGACATCCATCTACCAGCTCAGGATCGAGGACAACGGGACGGGTGTACCCGAGGAGCACATCCCCCTCTGCTTCGGCCAGGTCTTCTACGGCTCCAAGTACACCCTGAAGCAGTCCAGGGGGACCTTCGGCCTCGGGGGGACGATCACCATCCTCTATGGCCAGATAACGACCCATAAGCCCGTCCACGTCATCTCCAGCACAGGCGGGAAGATCTACGACTACGAGTTGATGATCGATATCCAACATAACAGGCCCATCGTGCTGAAGAGGAAGACGCTGGAGAACAGGAGGAAGTGGCATGGGACCATCGTGGAGCTCTACCTCGAGGGGGACTACCCGAGGGCGATGTCGAGGGTCTGCGAGTACCTGAAGCAGACGGCGATGATAAACCCCTACGCCGACATCACCTTCGTCGACCCCAGGGGGCGCCTATTCCGCTTCGAGCGGGGGACGAAGAAGATGCCCCCACTCCCCCGGGAGGTGAAGCCCCACCCCCATGGGATAGACGTGGAGACCCTCAGGAGGCTCATCTCGACGACGAGGACGAAGAACATGTTTCAGTTCATGATGGAGCACTTCCAGGGGGTGAGGAAGAGCATCGTGGAACGCTTCCTACAGACCGTAGGGATCGACCCCAAGACGAAGCCGAAGTCCCTCAAGCCCGAGGACATCGTCCGCCTTGTCAGGGCGACGAGGACCTTCAACGACTTCCTCAGGCCCGACGCCAGCTGCCTCTCCCCCATAGGGAAGGAGCTCTTCGAGACGGGGATAAGGAAGGAGCTCAACCTCGACCCCAAGGTGGACTTCCTCAAGGTCGTCCAGAGGAAGCCCGCCACCTACTCCGGCTTCCCCTTCATCGTCGAGGCCGCGGTGGCCTACGGGCCGAGTATTAAGAAGCAGAACAAGCCTGGGATAACCCTCTACAGGTTCGCGAACAGGATCCCCCTCCTCTACGACGAGGCGAGCGGCGTCATCTGGAAGGTGGTGAACAAGAACATCAACTGGAGCACAAGGTCTCCTCCGACACCCCCCTCGTCATCGCCGTCCACGTCTGCTCCACCAAGATCCCCTACAAGACGGTGGGGAAGGAGTACATCGCCGATCGACCGGAGATCGAGAGGGAGATCACCAACGCCATCAGGGAGGCCGCCCGCTCACTGAGGATCTACATCTCGAGGAGGGTGAGGATGGCCTATGAGATGCACAGGCTCAGCATCTTCAAGAAGTACCTACCCAAGATCGCGGAGTTCTCCGCGAAGCTCGCGGATAGGGAGAAGCCGCCCGATATCAGGCCCCTCCTGAGGGCGCTGACCGTTAGGTTGGATGAGGTGGAGAAGAGGGTTAGCAAGGTGTATAAGATTGTCGAGAAGTGAGAGCATCGCAAGGAAACAGGCGAGGATGATCAAGGCCCTGCAGACGATAGGGGCCCAGATCTACGACCAGATAGAGAACAGGGAGTTCCCCTGGATCATCCTCCAGAGCAGGTCCACGGATAACATCGTCTATGACCCCGAGACGAGGCAGTTCGTCCTGGGGAGCAGGACGATAAGGAGGCATGCAAGGAACATCCGGCACATCCGCCCCTTCGCCCAACTCGTCTGGACGGCGTGGTTCGCGAAGGAACTCCTCAGGCTGAGGAAGACGAGCACCCTGAGGGAGGTCTACTACTCCGCCCGGGGGCAGCGCGACATAGAGTTCAAGGACCAAGACGAGTCCAACAACATTATAGTGGACCTGGAGACGGCGCTGAACACGCCGAGGGAGGAGTTCCACATCTTCTCCGAGGAGAGGAGCGCCATCTTCGGGGACCTCACCATCGAGTACACTGTCCCGGGCTACGAGGGGAAGAGGCTCAACCTGACCTCTCACCCAGACGGCGTGATGATCGGCCCCGCGGTGACGAGCGCGGAGTTGATAGAGACCTCCGCGGATAAGGTCCTCGTCATAGAGAAGGGGGCGATGTTCACCCGCCTCGTTGAGGAGAAGGCCTACGAGAAGTTCAACGCGATACTGATACACACGGCGGGGCAGGCGCCACGGTCTACGAGGAGCCTCATACACCGCCTCAACAAGGAGATGGGCCTACCTATATACATCTTCACAGACGGAGACCCCTGGGGGGTCCACATAGCCATGGTCATCATCTCGGGCTCGGCCAACGCCGCCCACCTCAGGGGCCTGACGACGCCTGACGCGAAGTGGATAGGGGTCTGGGCCACCGACATCCTGAAGTATAAGCTCCCCACGGAGAACCTCACGGACCTGGACCTCAAGCGGCTGAAGGAACTCCTCAAGGACCCGAGATATAAGGGCGAGCTCTGGCAGAAGGAGTTGAAGACCTTCCTCAGCATAAGGAAGAAGGCGGAGCAGGAGGCCTTCAGCAGGTACGGGCTGACCTACATCGTCGACGAGTACCTCCCTCAAAAGCTGGAGACGACCTAAACCCTTTAAAGAGCCCTGGAGGAGATTTATGGGCGTGAGGGGGATGTCGAGGGAAGGGGGAGGCGGCAAGGCCCTGATCCTCTTTGGGAAGGCCCTCGGGGTGCTCCTTATCGTCCTCGGGGGCCTGGTGGTCTACTACTCCTATAAGACCCCCATCTCGACGATCAATCCAAGGGTCGTCGCCCCCCTCGGAGGTTTCCTCGTAGGGATAGGGGGCCTCATGCTCCTGGCGAGACGACGGGGATGAGGTCCTCGGTCCCCATAGTTTTTTATTGTCCAACGGGTTAGAATCAAACAATTGGTGGGGATTGGGATGCCTAACGTGAGGGGTTTGATCCTCGCTGGCGGGGAGGGGACGAGGCTCAGGCCTCTCACCTACTACTTCCAGAAGTGCATGATGCCCGTGGGCTTCGAGCAGAAGCCCGTCTTGGAGTACATAATCCGCCTCTTCAAGCACCACAACATCGACGACATCGTCCTCCTGGTGGGGTACAAGCACCAGCAGATCGTCAACTACTTCGACGACGGCAGGAGGTTCGGGGTGAAGATCACCTACGTCATCGATGACCCCGAGTTCAGGGGAAGCGGCAACGCCATCATCCACGCCTACCGTGAGGGTATCCTCTCGAAGGAGGACTGCCTCATCGCCTACTACGGCGACATCCTCTCCAACATCAACCTCCAGGAACTCGTGGACCACCACCTCTCCTCGGGCGCGGCTGTGACGGTGGCGATGGCGAAGGGCTATAAGATCCGCGTGGGGACCGCGGAGGTGGGGGAGGACGGGAGGATCAGGAGGTTCATCGAGAAGCCTGAGTTGGAGACACCCGCCTGCGTCGGGATCCTCGCTATGAGCGGTGAAGCCTTGGAGGAGATGGACGCCCTCTCCAGGGAGTGGGGGAAGAGGCCCCTGGACCTCATGGGAGACGTCATCCCCTACCTCATCGAGAGGGGGAGGCTCGTGAACGCCTACATCACGGAGGCCTTCTGGTACGACCTCGGCTCCATAGAGCGGTACGAGAAGCTCTCTAACAGCGAGGTCGAGGAGCAGCTCAGCTTCCTCATGAAGGAGGAGGCTCCCAAGCGTCCCCGCCGTGCAAAAGTTTCATAAGCCCTCCCCACATCTTTAGAACTCGATGGGTGAAGACCTTGAAGGCCCTTGTCTTAGCCGGGGGCTTTGGAACTCGGTTGAGGCCGTTGAGCTGTACTAGGCCGAAGCTCCTCCTCCCGGTCGCGAACCAGCCTGTCATCGACTGGACCCTGAGGAGCCTCGCGGAGCATGGTGTGGATACCGTCGTCCTCGCTGTCAACTACATGGCCGAGGCGATGGTGAGGTACCTTGGTCCGACGAAGTTCAACCTCGGGATCCTCTACTCGAGGGAGGAGAGGCCTCTGGGAACCGGTGGACCGATCAGGAAGGCTGAGAGCTTCCTCAGGGATGGGGATCCCTTCTTCGTGCTGAACGGGGACGTGATCTCGGACATAGACTATAGTCGCCTCTTGGAGTTCCACGAGGAGGCCGGAGGCCTCGCCACGATAGCCCTCTACGAGGTCCCCGACCCGAGTAGGTACGGCGCCGTTGAGCTGGACGGGAAGGGCAGGGTGCGCCGCTTCGTTGAGAAGCCCAGGCCTGGGGAGGCGCCGAGCAACCTCGTGAACGCCGGGATCTACGTCCTCGACCCTAAGGTGATCGACTACATCCCCGAGGGGAGGGCCGTCTCCACCGAGACGGAGGTCTTCCCCTGCCTCGCGAAGGAGGGGCAGCTCTACGGCTTCGAGTTCAGGGGGCTCTGGGTGGATATCGGGGTCCCCGAGGACTATCTCAGGGCCAACGCCTTGCTCCTGGAGAGGGAGAACGGGGTGAAGATCGGGGAGGGGGTGGAGGTGGACCCCTCTGCTGAGGTCCTGCCCCCCTCCATCATCGGGGAGGGAGTGAAGATCGGGGGGAGGTCGGTGATCGGCCCTAACTGCGCCATTGCGGACCACGTAGAGATAGGGGTTGGGTGCAGAGTGCAGAACTCCATCATCTTCTCTGGCGCCGTTATAGGGGACTTCACCTCCGTGAAGGGGGCGATCATCGGGGAGAACGCGATGCTGGAGCGCTGGGTGAAGATCGAGGAGGGGGCGATCATCGGAGACCATGCTACCATCTGCGACGAGGTCACCCTCACCCGGGGCGTCAGCGTCTGCCCCTCCAAGAGAGTTGAGGAGAGCATCCTGGAGCCGCGAAGGGTGATGTGATGCCCCGCCGCCTCTTCGGGACCAACGGCATCCGCGGCGTCGCCAACAGGGACCTGACCCCCGAGTTCGCCGTCCGCGTCGGCCTCTCCATAGGGACCTTCTTCCAGGGCGGACGGATCCTCCTCGGCTGCGACGGGAGGGTGAGCAGCCCCTTCCTCAAGTCGGCCGTCGCGGGGGCCCTCCTCTCCACCGGCTGCGAGGCCCACGACGCCGGGATGGTCCCGACCCCCGCCCTCCAGTACGGGGTGGGGCACCTCGGGATGGACGGCGGGGTGATGATCACCGCCTCCCACAACCCCCCGGAGTACAACGGGATCAAGGTGATGGCGGCCGACGGGGTGGAGATAGACCGGGGGAGGGAGAGGGAGGTCGAGGAGATCTTCTTCGAGGGGCGGTTCAAGAGGGCTGAGTGGAACCGGGTAGGGGAGCTCCGAGAAAGGACCGAGGTCCTCGAGGTTTACAGGGAGGCGATCCTGGGACAGGTCGACGTTGGGCTGATCCAAGGCGCCGGCCTCCACGTCGCCGTGGACCCCGGTAACGGCGTGACAGCCCTCATCGTCCCCCAGATCCTCCGTGACCTTGGATGCGGGGTCGTGACGGTGAACGCCGATATAGATGGGCGTTTCCCGGGGCGCAGTCCCGAGCCGAGGCCCGACAATCTGAGCGGCCTCTCCACCCTCGTGAGGGCCTCGGGGGCGGACCTGGGCGTCGCCTTCGATGGGGACGGGGACCGCGCCATCTTCGTGGACGAGAGGGGGCGGGTGCACTGGGGGGATAGGAGCTTCGCCCTCATCGCCCGCGAGTTCTTGGCCGAGCATCCGGGCGAGGCGGTGGTGACGCCTGTGAGCTCCTCCCAGGTTGTGAGGGACGTCGTCGAGGCCTATGGAGGCAGGGTCGTCTGGACGAGGGTGGGGAGCGTCGACGTCTCCCGGAAGATGCTCTCGGAGGACCTGAAGCTCGGCGGAGAGGAGAACGGCGGCGTCATGTACGGCCCCCACCAGCCCGTGAGGGACGGCGCCATGACTACCGCCCTCATCCTGGAGATCCTGGCGAGGACGGGTAAGCGCCTCTCGGAGCTCTTTGATGAGCTCCCGAGGTACCGCCAGATGAAGGACAGGGTGGAGTGCCCCGAGGAGCTGAAGGGGCGAGTCCTGGAGGAGCTGAGGAGCGTCGTGGAGGGGCCGAGGGTCGAGACCCTCGACGGGGTGAAGATCTGGTACCCCGACTCCAGCTGGATCCTGGTGAGGCCGAGCGGGACTGAGCCGATCTTCAGGCTCTACGCGGAGGCAAAGACGGAGGAGAGGGTCAGAGAACTCATGGAAGAGTTCAAGAAGCTACTCGAAGAGATGGTCTCAAGGGTTTAAATTGAGAGAAACTTTCCTTTCTATCGGTTTCTTATCTACTGTTTGGGAGGGACTCGACCTGTATCAGGAAGGACGCAAGGGGTTTCCCTCATCATGATCAACCTAGATTTTCCCTCTTTATTTTAGGAATCGGGGCTTTCCTATCGGCCTCGAGATCATCGCATAGCCGATGATGAGCCTGAGGAAGAAGAGGGCCCAGAAGAGCTCCCAGGAGATGTAGATGGCGTACTCGTTCGCCCCCCAGACCCAGTACTTCCCCTTGATGAGGGGGTCGTCCCCCGTGGGGATGAGGAGGAAGAAGAGGGGGTCCTCGATGGTCCAGACGATGATGCTCATCCCCAGGAGCTGCCAGAAGTACTGGGGGACGAGGCTGATCATGAAGATGAAGGGGCTGAAGATGGTGAGGGCGAACATGATGTGGAGGAAGGGGTAGGTGGGGATGCCGAAGATATAATCCCCCTTAGTCCAGACGTTGAAGGCGATGGCGATATCGAGGAGGGTGAAGAGGACGCCCATCATGAGGGCCCTCTTCAGGATCTTCCAGCGGAACTCCGTCGGCACAGCCGCCACCCCTCCACCAAGCCACGAAGAACTCCCCCACTACTCGATTATAAACCTCTCCCCAGGGGGTCAGGGATCAGGGATATGGGCCTTCGCGGCGGAGGCGAGTTCCAGGAGCCTCCTCAGGGGGTCCTCGGCCTTCACCACCCCGCTGGCCACCAGGACTCCCTCAGCGCCGAGCCTGAGGGCGGCGGAGACATCCTCCCCGGAGGTGATCCCGGCCCCGCAGAGCACCTTGACACCGGCGTTGACCCCCTTCACCGCCTCCACCGCCCCGGAGACGACCTCGGGCCTCGCCTTGGAGACGGGGATCCCCGTCCCGATGAGCTCCGGTGGCTCTATCGCCACGGCGTAGGGCTCGAAGGAGGCGACGACCCTCCCGAGGTCGACGGTATCGACGCAGACGACGGGCTTGAGCCCCACCTCCCACGCCCTCCTCACCGCAGCCCTGAGGACCTCCAGCTCCAGCTTCCTCCTGGAGGGGTCCGCCGACCGGACGAGGCGCCTCTCCGAGTGGTTCAAGAGAGTCCCAGCTGCCCCTGTCTCCCTCACGGCCTCGGGGAGGACGTGGCCCGTGTATTTCCCATACCCCACTGGGTCGATGTGCTGGGCGAAGACGGGGACCCTGACGCTCTCAGCGATCCACCTCAGGTCGACGATCTGGGGTGCGACGGCGACGCAGACCCCCGTCCGCCCCGTGACCTCCTCGGCCACACGGGCGAGCCTCAGTCCCCTCTCCCCCGTAGCCTCCCTGTAGGTCTTGAAGTTGACGAGGATGAGGGGGACCCTGACCTCAGCCCTCAACACGACACCTCCAACAACATAGAAGGATGCTCTCCCACGCCTTTTATCTTTTTAGCCCACGGGAACCCTAAAATAAGGAGGGACGAGATAAGGGAGTGAGGATCATGGTCTCTGTAAGGGTGCTTGGCATCTCCGGCTCACCGAGGAAGGGGAGGAACACGGAGCACCTCCTCAGGGCAGCCCTCGAGGCGGCCTCCAAGGTGGAGGGCGTCGAGACAGAACTCCTCCGCCTCTCAGATTACAGGGTCCTACCCTGCGACGGGTGTAACATCTGCGTGAGGGAAGGTGTGTGCCCCCTGGATGAGGAGGACGATATGGGGGAGCTGAAGGAGAGGCTCCAGGAGGCGGACGCCGTCATCATCGCCGCGCCGAGCTACTTCTCCTCCGTCCCGGGGATCCTGAAGAACCTCATGGATCGGTCCAGACCCCTGAAGATGGGGGGACACCTCCTCTCGGGGAAGGTCATCTCCGCCCTCTCCGTCTCCGCGCTGAGGAGTGGAGGAGGGGAGGCCGTGGTGGAGGAGATCCTGAGGTTCGGCCTCACCCACGGGATGATCGTCGTCGGGGGCTGTGGGGATCCCCTCATCCAGTCCTGGTCCGGGATAGGGACCCTCCAGGGAGATGCGGGGTGGAGGAGGACGAGCGACGATGGGATAGCCCTCAGGGACTCCAGGGGCGTCGGGAGGCGCGTGGCCCAAGTTGCCCTGACCCTGAAGAGAGGGCGCCTACAGGAGGGGTCCGGCCATCCGCGTTGAGAGGCTCGAGGAGAAGTACCTCGGGATAGCCGGCTTCCGGGAGGCCCGGATCGGCGACGTCCCATCCCTCATAGGGGCGGTGAGGGAGAGGATCGGGGGTCACATCTTCCAGCTCCTCAACGCGGACCACGTCGCCGGGTGGGAGCACCTCTACTTCGCGGCCCTCAACGCCCTAAGGGCCTTCCAGGATGGGAGGAATATTGCGGAGCGCCTCGACATCGAGATCCTCCTCTATGCCTCCTGCCAAGACCAAATCAGCAGGGCCTTCACCCTCGTCGGCCTCACACCCCAGACGACCCGGGTAGCCCTCATCGTCCTCACAGACTCGGCGGAGGAGGCCGTGGAGGCCATAAGACGCGCCACACCGCTCCTGGGGGTGCCGGACGACTCAGTCCTGGAGATCGATGGGGAGAAGTTCCAGAGGCTCATGGAGGTCTTCTCCGTCTCCGAGGAGGAACTGGAGGCCGTGGCGGGGTCCAAGAAGGAGGAGGCCTCGGCCCTCACATCCCTCGTCGTTGAGAGGTGCGCCCTCCTCGCGGTTCATCGGTAGCCCTCCTCTCCTTCAAGGCGTGGAGGATGCCGGAGGGTCTGATGACCGAGACTCCGGCGTACTTCCCGATGATCTCTATGAGGACGACCCAGTCGGGGTTCTCGAGGTCGACCCTGCGGTCTATCCCCTCGGCCACGGCCTCTATGATCTCCCTGCTCCTCAGGCTCGTCCACCTCTTCTCCACCGTGATCCTGAAGGACTCCCCCTCCCCGATCCTCCCCGAGAGCCCCATCACCGCCTCCCTCATCTTATCCACGTCAGCCGGGACGACGACCTCCACGGGGATCACCCTTATGAGGGCCTGGAAGGCCTCCGGCCTTTGAGCCAGCACCTCCCTGAAGCCCTCTATGGTCTTAACGGGATCAAGGACGGTCTTCCCGACGATGAGACCGTAGACGCCGCTCCAGTCCACCATCGGCCTGGGGTCCCCCATCTCCTTCAGGAGCATCCAGAGCTCCGCACACCCCCTGCTCTCGTCGCCCCGATAGGTCGTGGCGAGGAGATTGAAGTCCGGGATCAACCCTCCAAGGCCTCCCTGAACCGGATCTACTCTCCCCCCTTTATATATGGGTCCGCCTCTATTCCTCTGAGGCTTGAGATGAAGGTCGGATACCAGTGCGCCCTCTGCCTCGTCCACCGGGCCTACAACCAGATCCTGAGGGCTACGGAGGATAGGGAGAGGCGGTTCAGGGCCCTCTCCGAAGTCATAGAGATGCTGGGGAGGGAGTTCACCCCCGAGGCCGTCCCCTCCCTCCTCGGCACCAAGAGGGATAGGATGATAAGGAGGATCACGGGGAACCCCGACCCCTACTACGAGCTGAAGCGGAGGGCAAACAGGGAGGCCCTCGCGATGCTCTCCCTCGTCGAGGCCCTCATCGAGGTGCAGCCCACCCCACTCGAGAGGTTCAGGATGGCCTGTAAGGCGGCGTCGCTGGGGAACATCATCGAGTACGACATCCCCGGGCACAGCGCCCTCGTCGAGGACCCAGTGAGGCGCTTAGAGGGGGAGGATTTCTACATAGACGACACAGAGGCCTTCTTCGACCGGGCTGATCGTGGCGTCAGGGTCCTCTACCTCACGGATAACGCTGGCGAGATCGCCTTTGATAGGCTCCTTGTCAGGGAGCTGAGGAGGCTGGGCTGCTGGGTGACCGTGGCGGTGAAGGGCGGTCCGGCGCTCAACGACGCCCTGATGGAGGACGCCCTCCAGGTGGGGATGGGGGACATAGCCAGCGAGGTCGTCACGACGGGGGCGGATGCGATAGGGGTGAACCCCGAGGAGTGCTCGGAGGAGTTCCTGGAGAGGCTCTACAGCTCCCACCTCATCCTATCGAAGGGGATGGCGAACTGGGAGACCCTGACGGAGTTCGGGACACCCACCCCCACCCTCTTCCTCCTCAGAGTGAAGTGCGAGCCCGTTGCCGAGAACCTCGGGGCCCCCCTGGGCTGCAACGTCGCGAAACTCGTCCCCAAGGGGTTCAGGCTCTAACCCCTCAAGGCCTCCAAGACCCGCTCTACGGGGATGGGCCCCTCCCGCAGCACCCTCGGCTTCTCAGAGGTCAGGTCCAAGATCGTGGAGGGTCGTCCAAGGGGAGAGGGCCCGGCATCCAGAATGAGATCTACCTCCCCCCCTATCTGGGCCACGGCCTCCTCCACATCCCTCGGCGGCGGCTCCCCGGACTTATTGGCGCTCGTGCTCACCAGGCACCCCCCGGAGAGCTCGGCGAGCCTCAGCGCGACTGGGTGGTCCGGGACCCTGACCCCAACGGTCTCCAGGCCGCAGGTTACCCCTCGAGGGAATTGGACCTTAGCTCTGAGGATGAGCATGAGGGGCCCTGGGAGGAACAACGACGCGACCCTCTCGGCCAGGGGGGTGAAGTAGGCGATCTCACGGGCCCTCTCCACGGAGGACGCCGCGACGGGGAGGGGCTTCCTCCCCCTTCCCTTGACCCTGAGGAGGCGGTAGACCGCCTCGGGGTTTAAGGGGTCGCAGCCCAACCCATAGACCGTCTCCGTCGGATAGACGACGACCCCTCCACCCCTGACGATCTCCGCCGCCTCGATTATGGCCTCCTCCACCGCCTTCAGGACTCTAGGCCTCTTCATCCCGTTATCTACCTGCATCTACCTGGATTTAAGTGTGGAGAGTCCCGGTCTCCAAGCCGGAGGACTTGAATGAGGTCAGGCTGAAGCCCCTCCACAGAGGGTCTCTGGGGTCCACTACTACGGTGGCCATCTGGGTTATGAAGGCCCTGCCGGTTATCTCCGGCACCACAGCCTCGTAGGGCCCCACCTTCGTCGTCCTCAGGATCCTCGCCCTGTAAGTTGTGTTGATGATGCTCTCATGGATGAACTCCTCCCCAACCCCTATGAGCCCCTTACTGTACATCGCCGAGAGCCTCGCCGCCGTCCCCGTCCCACAGGGACTCCTGTCAAACTGCCCCCTCCCAAACACGACGATATTCTTCCCGTCGCTGTGAGGCAGCTCAGGCCTATCCGTGATCATCGCCAGGTTGACCTCCATAGGGACGTCGGGGAAGTCAGGGTGTGAGACCTGTACCTGGCGACGGGCCACGTCTCTCAGGAGGATGCCCCTCTCAACGAGCTCGGCGATATACCCCCGTCGAACCTGGGTCCCCAGACCCTCTGCCTCGGCTATGGCATAGAAGTTGCCGCCATAGGCGATGTCAACGAGGAGGGTCATCCCTCCCACCCTTATCTCATAGGAGCCCAGATAGAAGCTCGGCACCCACCAGCGTCACCTCGGTGACGGAGCCTCCCTCGACACGGGCAACGGCGCTCACGATCCCCCCACCGTCTCGTACTTCACGGTGGTCCGGGGTTCCTTGGGCTCCACCATACCCATCTCGATGAGTGCCGTCGTTACCCCTATGGTTGCGTGGCCACATATGTCGAGGTAGCCCTCAGTGTCCATGAATAGGAGGGCATAATCGGCGTCCCTCCTCTCAGTCGGCAGGACCAGGGCTCCGAACTGATCGTCGTGCCCCCTAGGCTCCAGCAGTAGGCTGGTCCTCAGGTGGTCGAGCCTCTCCGCCAAAAATCTTCTCTTCTCAAACAGCGTGGAACCCTCCAGCCTTGGAAGACCCGCCAAGACGATCCTCGTCGGCTCCCCTTCGGTGTGGGTATCGACCACCTGTAGCAGGGT
Organism: Candidatus Bathyarchaeota archaeon; assembly: GCA_003601775.1. GTDB lineage: Archaea > Thermoproteota > Bathyarchaeia > TCS64 > PIYN01 > PIYN01. The sequence goes on along the minus strand of PIYN01000012.1, from coordinate 56,452 downwards.
CCTCGTCCTCATCCCTCTCACAACGATCTATGTGGCATCTGCTTCATAAATCGAGGGGTGACCGCGAGTCACTTCGATAAAGCATTAAGGACGGAGCCCCTTCTTTATCTCTTGAGAAGAGTTATGAGGAGGATCGTTGACCTGAGTAGGGATGAAGAGGAGCACGCCCTGGAACTCTACAGGCAGTCGATTGTGATAGACTGCCTCCAGGCCTCCGTCATCGACGACGAGTACATGAGGAAGATCAGGGACTCGGGTGTGACCTGCACCTACCTGGGCATAAGGGACCTGACCTCCTGCGCCGGGAGGTATAGGCTCATCGAGGAGAACCCTGATGTGGTCCTCGGTCCGGTGACGAGGGCGGGGATGTCCTGAGGGCTAAGGAGGGGGAGAGAGTCGCCGTGGTCTTCGGCTCGCAGCACGCCGACTTCCTCGTCGGGCCGCCCCCGAACCTCGATCTCCTTCCAGTATACCACCGGTTGGGGCTGAGGATCCTCCAGCCCACCTACAACGAGAGGAACGTCTTCGCCGATGGCTGTGGGGAGAGGAGCAACGGGGGGCTGAGCCGCCTGGGGCTTGAACTGGTGGAGAGGATGAACAGGCTCCGCATGCTCTTCGACTGCTCCCACCTCGGCGTGCAGGACACCCTCGATGGCTGCGAGTACTCCGACTTCCCCGTGGCCACCCACAGCAACGCCCGATCTCTCTGCGACAACGTGAGGAATAGGACGGATGAGGAGATCCACGCGATTGCAGAGAAGGGTGGGGTCATCGGGGTCGTCGCCTTCCCCTCCTTCGTCAAGTGGACGAAGATGGAGCAGGGGGAGAGACCAACGATCGAGGACGTCCTCGACCACATCGACTACATCTCGGACCTCGTCGGGGTTGAACACGTGGGCATAGGCCTCGACCTCATCGAGGGCTGGCCCCTGGAGAGGCACAGGCTCCTGGACCGTAGACCAGATATCTGGGGGAGGCCGACCCCCCAGGGAACCTACGACTACCCCGAAGGCTTGGACTCCATAGACAAGCTACCCAACCTAGCCAAGGGCCTAATAGCGAGAGGCTACTCAGACAGGGAGATACGAAAGATCCTTGGCGAGAACTGGTTGAGGGTCTTCAGGAAAGCCTGGGGAGAATAAATCCCTCTAATCCCTCTTTTTGAGGATACGCTAAACTAATGGATTATAAGGAGTTTATTCCAGTGGATGATTTCTTCCTCCCTTAAGGACCTTGGAAGGACTTCCAACGTCTTCCGCCGTTTCTGAAGATGAATAAGTGTGTTTGGATAATTGATGATATTACCCAGGTCCATGCAATAAACTCCTTTAATCTAATTCCAGAGTAATCAAGAGAGATCGAGCCACAACGATAAGAAAAACTATAATAACTCCTCTTCAAGTGAGATGTTGATAGAGCCGAGTTCACGGGGGCTCGTGGTCCAGTCAGGATAAGACGCTAAGCCGATCCCTCGGCGCGTAGGCCTGCGGAGCTGGAGGTCGTGGGTTCAAATCCCACCGAGCCCGCCACTGGACTTATGGGAGGATTAGAAAAGGAGGGAGAGGCAGGTCAGGGCCCCCTCACATTTCTGGAATTCGCTCACATTCACGGGGATCACATCGAACCCGGCTTCCTTCACCAGCCTCTGCAACTTTGGATATCCCCTCGGCATCAGAACGGTATCCCCGATGGCGAGGGTGTTGGCGGCGTAGGACTCGTCGTCCCCGACGACGAGGACGTTGAACGCCCTCAGCGCGGGGTGGTCGGCGTAGGTCCTCGTCGCGATCATCATTCCCCTGCCGAGATAGGTGACGTAGCTCTTCAGGTGGACGATCCGGGGGTCGGCGATCGTCTCGACCTTGACGTTGAGCCACGCCTCCATCTGGGCTATCCCCTCCCTATTCGTCCGCTGGGTCACCCCGCTGATGAGGTGGTCCGGGAGGTGGATGACATCCCCGCCCTCGATGGTGGCTGGAGGGACGGCCCGTTTAACAGGCATATACTCCCTAAGGGCCTCCTCGACGGCTACCTCCTCTCCCCGGCGGCTCTCCTTCGCCATCCGGCAGATGAGGGCCCTCCTGCCATGGATGACGGCGTTATCCTCCACGAAACAGGAGTCGGGATGGTCGTCATCCCTTGGAAGGTGGATGACCTCTAGGCCGAGCTCAGATAGGATCCTGCAGTACTCAGCGTGTTGCCTACGGGCGAGGGAGACGTCGATAGTGTGGCGTAGGGGGTGTGACGAGATGCAGAGTGTATATCTATCCCCGGGTTCCCGAACAAGGGCACGTCTCGGCTTCATGACCCCCGGAGATCTCTACTCTATCTAAGGATAAAACTCTTGGCACCTACAAGGAAGATCTCCAAGCCTTCTGAGGGTTCCTCGGCATAGGGATATCGGAGCCAGTGTCGTCGATTAGAGGTACCCCTCAGGGCCATTCCTTGATGATGTATACGCCATCATCTCTGATGGTCTTGAGGATGAAGTCAAATCGGTCGAGTTCCAAGGCCAAATGGAAGTCCTCCTCACGAAATTCCGGGTAGGATGGGTCGAAGAACTTAGCCCCCGAGGGGGAATCCCTGATGCGCTCCTTGATCTCCTTGAAGTCGGGGGTGCCGCCTTTAAGGCATCCCTCGATGTAGTCGGCGCAGAGCTCGTCTTCCTCAGCGGGCTCGATGCCGCGGCTCCCCATGGCGACGAGCGAGACGACCTCGGGGTGGACCCTCTGAATATGTTTGACGATGGCCCCCGCCGTGACGAAGCTCCCCAGGACCACCTCCTCAGCCTCCCTCGCGTTGACCACCCCCTGGGTCCCGGCACTCGTCGTCTGGATCACCGTCCTACCCGTGAAGTCCACGTCCCTGACCTCATAGGGGGAGTTCCCGAAGTCAAATCCCTCAACCTTCCTCCCATCCCGCTCGCCCATCAGCACCCACTCAGGATGTAGGCGCTTCAGCTCGAAGGCCTCCTCGAGGCTTGCGACGGGGATGATACGTTCGGCCCCGTTCGCCATGACGTAGGCCGCCGTTGTGAAGGCTCGGAGGACGTCGATGATGACGGCGAGGCCTCGAGCGCTCCTCGCCCCTGAGATGAGGCTGTACCTCTCTATCCTCATGGGAGACCCGGCGATCTATCAGTCATCGATTGCCCCTAAAGGTTTTCCGTCTCTTGGGCTCCCTGAAGAAGAGGAGGATGATGGGGATGGAGGTGGCCTCGAGGGCCGAGCCCAGGGCGAGGAGGAGGTGGGGGTCATAGTCGTAGAGGTAGCCGCCTATGGCGGATGCCGGTAGGGAGATGAGGCCCGTCACGGTCCCCATCAACCCCATTATCTTTCCCCGATCCCTGCTGGGGACGAGGTCGGCGACCAGCGCCTGCCACGCGGGTCCCCCGGTGTAGCCTCCACCCCTCAGCCTGCCGCCCCCGAGCCCCCCGGCGACGCCTATGACGGCGTATATGGCGAGGAGTTGCCTGTAGTCCCTGAGGAGCAGGAGGCTCAGCGAGTCCACGGGCCCGAGGGCCCTGGCGAGGAATATGCAGGGGATCCTGCCGAAGCGGTCGGCGATGAGGCCGCTCAGGAGGTAGAGGGGGACGGAGATGCCCATGGCGAGGGTCTGCAGGAGCCCGTACTGGGTTGTGGTGAGCCCGATCTCGTAGTAGGCGTAGGGGGCGAGGAAGGACCAGACCATCCTCATGGAGAAGCCCGAGATGACGGAGACGACGAGCATGGCGAGGAGGGTCCCATGGAGACGCCTGAGAGGCGAGCCCCTCTCCTCCTCAACGGGAACCCCATCCGGGTCAGCCGATCTCTGCCCATCATCCCTCTCCAGGGTCTCCGTGAGGAAGGCCGCCCTTAGGAGGACGGCGGTGAGGGCCGCGGCGGTGAACATCATGAGGCCGACCCTGACGCCCCTGCCTATCCCCATCACATCGAGGTAGTAGCCACTGATCACCGGCATGAATATCCTCGGCGTCGAGGTCAACATGCGGTAGGCCCCGAAGGCCGCCCCCCTCCTCTCCTGGGGCAGGGATTCGGAGATGAGGGCGTTGAAGGCAGGGGAGTAGAGGGAGGCTATGGCGTTGATGACCATCCCGGGGATGACCCAGGCCCAGGATCTCGCCAACAGGAGGATTATGGGCGCTATGACCCGAAGCGATGTCCCGAAGACGATGACCCTCTTCCGCCCGATGCGATCCGCGACTATGCCGCCGGGCAGCTGAAAGAGGATACGGCTCGTATTCTGGATCGTGGCGAGGAGGCCGACGATGGCCACGGGAGTCTTGAGCTCCTCGATGAGATAAAGGGTCCACCAGAGCTGCCAGAGGCCGTTGAAGATGCTATAGAGCATGTTAGTTGATGATATGACGATGATGTTGCGGTTCGAGAAGACCTGCCTGAGGATCGACGCCACTTGGGATCTACCCAATAAGAGAGCTTTTCTTCTCTTGAAGAGAATTTTCGTTTTAAATAAGTCTTTCGATGGAAAGGAGGAGGGGGAGGAACCCGGGCGTGGGCCTACGGGACGACCTAAAGTGTTAAGACCCTTCTGGGTTATACTATTGGATGGGTGGCTTATGTGAGTCTCAACTTCAAGAGGAGGTTGGTGGGCCTCCAGGAGAAGATGACAGACCTCGGCCTCGACCTCGTCGTCTACGGGTCCTGTCAGAACTTCCAATACTTGACGGGCCTCCTGATCGATTGGCGGCGTGGAACAGACCTGATGAGTGGGGCGAATAACGTCTTCGTGCCGAGGGAGGGGGAGCCGATCCTGACCCTGGCCGAGGCCTTCTCCGACCATGCCTCAGAGACCTGGATCAGGGATATCCGAGTATTGGAGAGGGGAGCGGACTACGGAGAACTCCTGCGGAAGGTCCTCTCGAACCTGGACTTGAGGGGGAGGAAGGTGGGGCTGGGAGACCACGTCTGGGGGTCGACGGTGGTGGAGATCGGGAAGGCTATGGGGGACGTGGAGTTCCACAGCGCAGAGGACCTCATGGATCACTTGAGAATGATCAAGGACCCCGGGGAGGTCGAACGGCTGAGGAGGGTTGCCGAGCTTACCGACAGGGTGATGGAGGAGGTCCTCCCGAGGATCGAGGAGGGGGTCACCCAACGGGACCTGGAGCTGGAGGTCGAGTTCCAGGGACGCCTCTTAGGGGCCTCGGACGTCTCCTTCCCGCCGACGGTCGGCTTCGTTAAGTCCGGCTCCGAGGTCGCGGAGACGCCCTTCACCTACCCGAAGGAGAAGGGGCTGGTCCCCGGGACCTCCATCGCCTTCGACATCGGCTTCGTGATGGACGGTTACTGCTCCGACTTCGGGAGAAGCTTCTACTTCGGACCCGCCAGCACCGAGGTCAAGAAGGGGTATGAGGCCCTACACCAGGGCGTCCTCGAGACGGTGGATAGGATGTACGACGGCAGCATGCGGGTCTGCGACCTCTACCCCACCCTCGAGAGGGTCCTGGACAGACTGGGCTATGGGGACTATCTCCGGGCACGGCTGAAGACCAGGACCCTGGGGCACCAGATCGGCGTCGAGGTCCATGAGCCCCCATGGCTCAGCCCGGCCTATGAGGAGCCCCTCCGCGCCAACATGGTCATGGCCCTGGAGCCGAAGGTCTGGCACGCCGGCGAGTACTACCTCCGTGTCGAGGACATCGTCCTCGTCGGGAAGAGGAAGTCAGAGTTCCTGACGAACTTCGACAGGGAGCTCTTCCAGCTATAGAAGGGGCCTCGCCCTCCTCTTCTTTTATGGAGATCCTCACAAATGGGGAGGATTGTTCTAATCCGTGGTATTAAATCGTGGTGGAGACGATATTGATAGATGGTGAGGGAGGGAGTGAGGAAGGAGCAGGGACTACTTATCCTTTCGCTGATACTCCTCTTAGCGGCGTCCTTCTGCCACCTCTACACCAAGAGATCTACCGGCTGGCTCCCCGTCATCACCCACCCCTACAGAGACTACGCCCTCCCCCTCGCGGCCCTCGGAGCCGTAGCGCTGGCCCTCGGCCTCTACTTAGGTCTCAGGAGAGAAGAAATCCCTCATCCCTCCAGCGGGTTCTCGAACTTGGCCTTCTTCATCGTCATGGCCCTCATCATGAAGGTGGCCGCGGAGGTGATGCACGAGGTCGGGGGACACGGCCTCTATGTCCTCCTCTTCGGAGGGCGTATCCTGAGAGTTCGCATAAGCCTCCTCTGGCCCCTCCGGACCTCCTATATCTGGTGGGACCTCCCTGATCTCGCACCCTGGCAGAGGGGTCTCATCATCGGGGGAGGCATCCTCAACTGCCTCCTCATATCCTTCGCCCTCCAACTCCTCCTTCTCCTCCGCCCCCAGCCCTGGCGCCTGGGGACCCTCCTCCTCTGGTTCGCCTACTGGAACTACATCAGCTCGGCCGGATACCTCCTCTCCGGCGGCTATGGGGCCTTCGGAGATGTTGCCGATCTCATCAAGATGGGTATCCTCACACCCCTCTCCTCCCTCCTCCTCGGCCTCCTTGTCTCCATAGCGGGCTACCTCCTCCTCTCCATCAACTTACGCCGACTCTTGATGCCCCTCGTCTCGGCTGATAGACTCGGCCATGCCGTTGCAGCCTTCTGGCTCACCACAGCCCTCGTCGTCGTCCTCATGATACTCAACCCCCAGGTCAGGGCGCCCGTCACCCTCATACCCCTCGGCTTCATCCCCACCCTCCTCTGGCTCCTCCTGGAGACGCTCTGGGGAAAAAGGAACGAATCTCCGTCCATCTTCACTTAGGTACTCAGCGTACAAGGGCCCACCCTGCCCGCTCGGGGTAAAAAATAGAGGGAGAAAAAGGGGCGGTCACTCTTCCTTCTTAAGTTCTTCCAACCGCTCCTTCACTCCCGCCAGCTCCTTCTCCAAGGACTCCCTGTACCTCTCCAGTATCTTGATCCTCTCCTCCCTGGTGAGGAATCTACGTCTCCATAGACCTCGGTGCCAGAAGAAGCGGCGGTGTGGGTGGTGGTGCTCCCACATGTTCCCACCTCCCACTCCTCTCTATACTCCTCCGTCAAAAAGCGGAAGATCCGCCTAAAGGCGAGGTTCAGAACCATGAAGCGGAGGCCCGCACGGTGGAGGAGGCGATAGCACCCTCTCCGGGGGAAGGCCAACAGGCCGCATCTATGGAGCCTCATGGCATGCTCCCTTATACTCTTGGGGTTCATCCCCAGCTCCTCCTGGAACTCCTTGAAGTGCATCACATGGTCGTCGTCCCTCAGAAGGTGGATCATCATCCGGAGCCTCCTCTCGTTTGAGAAGACCATCCAGAAATTCCTGAAACGATAGGCATCCCTCCCCGCCTTGAAGAGCTCCTGGACCAGCTCCTCCTCGCTCCACTCCTCTGGGGAGAGAGGAACCTCGAGGAGCACCTCCTCCCCCCTCACGAGCCTCAGCCTCAAGGACATATTACCCTTAGGTAATATTACCTCAGAGTAATTAAACCTTGTGCCTGGAAACCAGCACGGGCCCCTCCGTGGGGCAAAAACCTAATTAGACGACCGATTAAACTAAGGAGGGGGCCGTGGTCCAGCTTGGTCTACGATCCGCGGCTTGGGCCCGCGGGGTCCCCGGTTCAAATCCGGGCGGCCCCACCAAGGTCTATGGGATGTGATGAGCGACGAAACTCTTGGAAAGGCTTGACGCCCTGGGCCTGAACCTCATGATTCTCAAGGATGGAGCGACCCTATTCTCCAGCGCCATGGAGGGGATCGCGCCTCTCGTGGAGGCCGTCGAGGAGCTTGGGGTGGGACGGCTCGAGGGCTCAACGGTCGTAGACAGGATCGTTGGGAAGGCGGCAGCCCTCATCATAGCCTACTTTAAAGCGGCGCGGGTCTACGCCAAGGTCCTGAGCAGGAGGAGTGCCCCGGTCCTGGATCGCTGTGGGATAGTATGTGTCGCGGAGGAGGTCGTCGAGGAGATCCTGAACAGGGAGGGGACGGATATGTGCCCCTTCGAGAGGATGGTCCTAAGTATAGATGACCCCGCGGAGGGCTATGAGGTTGTTAGAAGGGCTGTGAGGAAGGGCGGCCCCGCTAAGCCTCACAGTCCCACAGGTGGGAGCTTGTAGAGCCTGACCGCGTTCTCCCAGAGGATGAGCCTCCCTGCCTTGTATGCATAGTCCTCGTCTATGGCTCCTGATTCCACGAGTTCCTGAAGGGCCTCCGATAGGGCCTGTTTACCCCAGATCGCTGAGATCCAAAAGATCTCGGGGATGTTGTAGCCGTCTGATCCGTAGAGGATCTTTGTAGTGGGGGACATGTAGAGGAGCTGGAGGATCTTCTCCCTCATCCCCGGGCCGATGAAGGGGATCATCTCGGAGAGATCTATGTAGACGTTGGGGTAGTTGTTTGCCAGGAACCCAGCCTCCTCGACGTAGGGGTAACCTGCATGGACGAGGACGATCTTAGCCTTCCCCAGCTCCTCGTCCCTTATCACGTCGAAGAGGTGGAGGGGGTTGGCCTCCCTCAGGTCTATGTAGGGCGAGTCCCCTATCCCCGTATGTATCTGGAAGGGCACATCGAGGTCTATGCTCTTCTCGATACCACGGCAGACCAGGTAGTTCCGTAGGGTCTTCTCGTCCCTAACAGCCCTGGGGCTCTTCCTCCTCAGGGGGAGGGTCAGGACCCCCTCATCTCTCAGCCTCTCATAGGCCTCTCGAGCAGAGCCCTCCTCCACCCTCTGGATCCTCAGACCGAAGCCGTAGGCTATGACAGACTTGAACCCCACATGTCCCTTATCCCTCACCGCGGATTCGAGGGCCTCCTCATATCTCTCCAGCAACTCATCAAAGGGCGGAGCGCTCTGAAAGAGCCTAGAGATCAGCGGTTCAAGGCGGTAGATGCACCTCACCCTGCACCTCACCAACCTCCTGAACTCTTCTAAGGGGATGGGCGGGCGTGGGTATCCCGTGTCCAGGAGGAGGGTATCGATCTTCGCCTCCTCGAAGAGCCTCCCGATGTACTCCGCAGGTCTGGCATACTCCTCCCTCCTCCGCCTCAGGATCTCATCGAGCCTGAGGGGACAACCCAAGACCCGCGCCAGCTCCATCATCACCTTCCTATACAGGATTATGTTCTCGCTATGGAGTCTGGGTATGGGGATGGTGGATAGATTGAGCAGTTGGTCCAATTCTCCCCTCTCCCTCTCCGGGAGGAAGGGGTGGCAGTGGCCATCCACAACGGAGTAATGGGACAAATCTATCATCTGGTTACCCCTCATAATCAACTTCGTCCCCTCCGTTTTTATAATCCTCCCTCCAGCACAATCGAGGACCCTTCTGATGGAGGAGGACTCCTCATCCTGGGAGGGAAAGAGATAAAAAGATGACTCGACATCTTTGATGGAATATCTGGGAGGGAGTCTTATTTGGGCAAGGTCCGAGAGTTCTTCAGCTTCTTCCATGGAAACATATTAGTCCTGACCGTCTGCCGTATCCTTTGGAGCATCTCCACCTCCATCGCCTTCCCCTATCTCTCCCTATATATCCGTGCCTTGGGTGGTTCTCCGGCAGATGTTGGAGTGATAAACGCTCTGGGCCTCCTCTCGGGGATGCTGCTCTACCCCGTGGGGGGCTACATCGCGGATCTCAGGGGGAGGGTGAGGCTCGTCGGCCTCTCCACATACCTCTACGCCCTCTCCCACATCTTCTACATAGCGGCGAAGGACTGGAGGGCACTCGCGGTCGGCCAGTTCCTCAGCCAGATGCTTCTCTTCTACACCCCCGCGATGAACGCCCTCATGGCGGATTCCCTCCCCCCAGATGTCAGGGGGAGGGGGTTCGCCACGGTGAGGGCTCTCCCCCAGATCTTCCGGATCGTGGCGCCCTACCTCGGAGGCCTCCTCATCGCCTACTATGGGAGCGGTGACAGGGGCCTCATCATGGCCATGCGCATCTGCTTCACCATCACCCTCCTAGTGGGGTTGTTAGTTGCGACCCTGAGGTTGAAGTTCCTCAAGGAGACCCTGAGCGGGGAGGAGGGTAGCATCACGGTCAGTGGGTTCCCCCGTATCCTGAGGGAGTCGTACAGGAGTATCTTCGAATCCATCAGATGGATGCCGCGCTCCCTCCGATACATCGTCCTCTTGGAGATCCTCGAGTCCCTCTTCGTGAGCATGGCCGCCCCTTTCTGGGTCCTCTATGCGAAGGACGTCATCGGCCTCGAGCCTCAGCACTGGGGGACCATCATGTTGATCTCAGGCATCTTCGGCCTCCTGTTAAGCCTCCCCATGGGGGCCCTCGTGGACAGATATGGGGCGAAGCCCGTGATACTCATCTCCCTTTCATTAGCCCCCCTCAGCATCGTCGTCTTCCTCCTCTCCCCCTCCTTCTGGGGGGCGGCCCTGGCGCTGACTCTTCTCTCTATAGCGAATACGGCGATCACCCCTTCCTTCTCCACCCTCATCGCGAACCTCATCCCAAGGGAGCGGAGGGGCCGCCTCTATGCGCTGCTCGGGGAGCGGGGGATAATGATCTCGACGGGCCGCTACTGGGGTGGGGGCTTCCTCCTCTTCCTCCCCGCCTCGATAGGCTCCTTCACAGGAGGATACCTATACGAAGTTGACCCCCGCCTCCCCTTCATCATCCTCATCACGGCTCTCCTCGCCAGCCTCCTCATCACCTATAAATTCGTGAAGGAGCCGGAGAGAGCGGCGATATAGCCGTAAGGCGCCCCGGACTCCGGCCTCTTGCCCGAGTCCTCATCGTCAGCTCATCAGCATCACCTCATGGCCGCCTCGGAGTGAGGGAGTCCATTCTTCCCTCCACAGGGCATTATCCTTAACTTTGGGAAGGTAGGAATTCTATCTTGGTAGACCGGCTTATGTCGCAGGTGAGGGATATCTTCTTCGAGGAGTTTTACAGGGAGCTAGAGAGGGTCGTGGCCGACCTGAGGGGGGAGGAGTTGAGGATGGAGATGCCCCTCCAGTTGGTCGAGGCCTTGAGGAGGAGGTGGCATGAATACGAGCCCAGCGAGGACCTCTCCCCCCTCACCCTCATCGGCGTCGACGGAGGAGTCCAGCAGTCCCGCTTCTCCCACGGCTGGACCGTCTCTGTCGGGAGGGCCTGCGCCCTCATCCGCAGCCCCGGGGAGGAAGCCCTCCGCGTGAGGAAGCGGGTCAAGATCCACATAGGGAGGATATTCGACGATAGGGATAGGGCCTACATCCCCAGCTACGTGAGGCTTATAGCTGAGTACGGCGTCGCCTCGGAGGCGGCGGAGGAGGTGGTGGAGGCCGGCGGGCGTCCCTTGGTCCTCATGGATGGCTCCCTCTACCTCAGCAGGTTCCCCTACGCCGAGCGGGAGTACCTCTCCCACCCGAGGCTCCTCGCGGAGCTCTTCGAGGCCATGGCCTCCCTCCATATCCTCGCCAGGGACCACGGCTTCCCCGTGGTGGCCTTGGCGAAGGACTCGACGGTCTTCTATCTCTACATGGCCCTCCTCCGGGAGATCCTCGCCCTCTCCGGCATCGATGGAAACCTTGCCTCCATAGTCGCGGAGTCACCCTCCCCCCTCTCCCTGAGAGGGAAGATGGGGCGACTTGAGGAGGGAGAGAGGGAGGTGCTGGAGGGCCTCCTCGGGGGGGTTAAGCCCCTCTGCGACCAGGAGCTCGTGGAGACCTCGGTTGATGGTCCCGGCTTCACCCACCCCCTGCTCCTCGCACCCTCCATCTACTACAGGAGGGGGGACGCCGTCCCCTCCCTCTACAGGAGGGTAAGGGAACTCCTCCCCGGGGAGGAGGCCGAGAGGGTCGTCTCCGCCCTGGAGGCGTTCTTCTCCAGGCCCCCCGTGGCCGTCACCTACTGGAGGCCCCACCGCGGCGCCCGCCCCTTCCGCCTCGATATCTCCGCCTCCTCTCTTGGGTACGGGTTCCCCATGAAGGAGATCCGGCGGAACGCCTTCGTGGCCGAGGGGCGGGGCCTCGACGCCGTGAGGGAGGTCCTGGACCACCTCGGCTTCTGGTTCTGCAATCCTCTGGAGTATAACCTCCCCCTCCGCCAGGCAGATAGGCTCGCCCGCTTCGACCGTCGGCTCTACGCCTCCCGCTACGAGCCCTTCATCATCAAGAGGATAGAGGAGAGGGGGGTGACCCTGCTGAGCAGGGTCAGGGACCTGAGGGAGGTGGTCGCTTGACCCTCGTGTACGGCCCCGTGATCGGGCAGACGAGCCCCAGCTTCTTCGAGTTCGCCGTCGCGGACCCAGAGGTGAGGCCCTCGAACTACGAGTACGTCCAGATAGAGGTGGAGGAGATGCTGGGGGAGCGGAGGGAGAGGGTGACGGTGCTGGGCCAGGTGAAGGCCATTTACTCGAGCCACCCCTTCTACGACGCCAGGACGAGCCCCGAGGCGATGTGGAAGCAGCGTCAACTCGGGGTCGCGGAGGACCTCCTCCAGACCATCGCGAAGGCGAAGATACTCGGATATATCCACAGGTCGGAGGACGGCGGACGTGAGATCAGGAGGCCGAGGACGCCGCCCCTCCCCGGGACGCCCGTCTACCGAGCCTCCGACGAGCTGATCATGGAGTTCTTCTGCCTCCCTGAGAGGGACCTCCCCCTGGTGGTGGGGCACCTCCTCCACAGGCCGGGCGTCAAGATCCCCATCTCGGGGAGGGAGCTCCATAGGCATACGGCGATCCTCGCGATGACGCGATACGGGAAGAGCTACTTCGCGGGGAAGGTGATGGAGGAGCTCCTGAAGAGGGGGGCGACGATCCTCACGATAGACGTCCACGGCGACTACGTGAACATGGTGAACCGCCCCGACGGCGTCGCCCACGACTTCTTCAGGGACAAGGTGACCGTCTACAGGCCTGAGGGGGCTGAGGCGCTCAACCTCCCCCACGTCAAGCCCCTGAGGCTCGCCGTCGCCTCCTGCGGCTTCACCGAGCTCTGCTCCCTGGCGAGGATCCAGGGGGACCTCCAGATGATCGTCCTCCGGAACGTCCTGAGGGAGCTGGGGGAGGAGAGGGAAGGGAACTACGGCCTCGAGGACGTGATAGAGCGGCTGGAGGAGAGGATGGAGGGGGAGGAGAGGGCGGCGGAGAGGGTGCGTTTCTTCAACGTCATCCGCAGGCTCGAGGACCTGAGGACCCGCCGGATCTTCAGCGACTACGAGACGCCGGTGAGGGAGTTCTTCAGGCCCATGCACCTCTCAGACATCTTCCTCAGCGGAATCCCCAGCGGGGTCCAGGACGTCCTCGTCGGCCTGATCCTCAGGAAGGTCTTCGACGCCAAGTTCAGGAAGGAGCCCTGGGCCCGTCTCCCCCTCTTCATCTTCGTGGAGGAGGCCCATAGGTTCGCCGCCCCGCCGGAGATGGGAGGGGGGAGGTTCTCCAGGGACATCCTGGCGAGGATCGCCGCGGAGGGGTCGAAGTTCGGCCTCTTCCTCACCATCATCAGCCAGAGGCCGAGGAGGATAGACCCGGATATCCTGAGCAACTGCTCCAACCTCGCGGTCCTGAGGGTCGTGAACAGGGGGGACCAGGCGATGATACAGGCGGCGAGCGAGTCCTTCTCAGAGGACCTCCTGGAGGACCTCCCGGCCCTGGACCAGGGGGAGGTGGTCCTCGTCGGCCCCTTCGTCTCCGTCCCCGTGATGATCAGGACGATGGAGCGGGAGACCCAGCATGGGGGGAGGACCCCCGACATCTACCGGCTGCTCCAGGAGGCGAGGGCCGAGGCTGAGGAGGAGCGGGAGAGGAGGAGGTCCAAGATCTATTAGGAAGGGAGGGAAGGTGAGGTTCGCGGTCCTGGCCGACGCCCATATCGGGCGGAGGATACCCCTGAGCGTCTCCCAGTACAGGGTGGAGGCCTTCTCCAGGGCCCTCTCCAAGGCCGTCGACGCCATCATCGAGGCTGGGGTCGACTACGTCTTCTTCTGCGGGGACCTCTTCGAGAGGAGGACCCTTCGCCCTCACCTCGTCGGCTTCGTCCACGACGAACTCTACAGGCTCGCGAGGGAGACGATGGTCCGCCACGGGAGAGAGGTCCGGATCCTCGTCATCCGGGGAAACCACGACGGCCGCCCCGCCTCTAACACCCTGGACTACATCAAGCACCCCCTGGCCCGGTACCTCTTCGTCTTCGACGAGGAGCGGCGAGTCTACCGCGATAGGCGGGTCACCGTCGTCGGGGTGGGGTACTACGACCAGGCGGATAGGATCGTCGGGGAGATCGTGAAGCCGGCCCTCGAGGAGGAGGGGGAGGGGGGGATACGGGTCCTCATGCTCCACGCCTTCGTCAAGGGCTACAACGACGTCCCGCCGAACGCGCCCTACGTCACCGTAGACGAGCTCTCCGAGGTCCCTGTGGACTTCATCTTCACCGGACACCACCACAGGAGGGGGAAGCCCAAGAGGCTCAGGAGCGGGGCATGGCTCCTCACCCCCGGCTCCCTCGAGCTCTATGACTTCGGCGAGGAGCCCCCGAAGGGCCTCTGGCTCGTGGACGTGGACGAGGGCTCTGAGCCCCAATTCAGGTGGGTGGAGGTGGAGCCGATGCACCACATGAGGCAGGTGAGGGTCAAGAGCGAGAGGAGGAGGCCCCCCTCCTGGTATCAGGAGAGGATCCTGGAGGCCGTCAGGGAGTTTCGGGGGGAGCTGGAGAGGCTGGGGAAGGAGGGGTACCTCAGGGTCGTGGTGAGTGGGGGGCTCTCAGAGGGCTTCCCCGCAGATATAGACCTCTCCGGGGTGGAGGAGATGTGCAGGGAGGACCCGAGGCTCCTCTACGTGGACGTGGACACCATGGACCTCGAGCTCCCCCGCCTCAGACTCCCCTACGAGCGGGAGCGGATAGACGTCGCGGAGTTCTTCAAGGACTTCGGGGACTTCGCCCAGGAGATCAGTGAGATGCATGCCAAGGTCAGGGAGGCCCTCGAGGAGGGTGCCAGCGTCCAGACGGGGCTGCTCTCCCCGAGCCAGCGTAGGCCCCTCATAGAGGAGTGGCTGAAGAGGTTCAGGGAGCGGAGCTTCAGGGAGGTGGGGGTGGAGTGATCGAGGAGCTAACCCTGGAGAACTTCAAGTCCTTCGGGGAGAGGCAGACGATCCGGTTCACCCCTGGGCTGAACAAGATCTCGGGGAGGAACGCCGCGGGGAAGACGACGATCCTTGAGGCGATCCTCTTCGCCCTCTTCGGCGACGTCCCGGGCGTGAATAGGAGGGACCTCGTCTCCCTGAAGGGAGGAACCCTCAGGGTTACCCTGAGGTTCAGGAGCCCCCTGACGGGGCAGAGGGCCACCATCACGAGGAGTGGGACGCTGGACAGGGGGGGGAGGTTCGTGGGGAGGGGGGTCAAGATGGAGGTGGAGGGGGAGGAGAACCCCCTCACGAGGGAGAGGGACGTGAACAGGAAGGTCAAGGAGCTGCTGGGCATAGGGAAGAGGACCTTCTTCAACGTCGTATACGCCAAGCAGAAGGAGTTCGTCGAGATCCTCAACCCCGTGAAGGGGAGGATGGACGCCATCCTCGGCCTGACCACGGCGACGGAGATCAGGGAGCAGCTGAAGGCCGTGAAGACGACTCTCGGGAGGGAGGGTCGGATCGACCAGCGGGGGGCCGTGGAGGAGCGCCTCAAGAACGCCATGGAACGGCTGAGGGAGGAGGAGGAACGCATCGAGGAGCTCAACAGGGAGATGGAAGCGCTGGAGGGGCGTCTCAAGGAACTGGAGGAGAGGTTGAAGAAGGGGGAGGAAGAGGTAAGGCAACTCAGGGAGCTGGCCGAGGCCTTCGATGAGATGGAGAGAAGACGCCTCAAGCTGGAGGCGCTGAGGGCGAGGATAAAGGACAGGGAGAGGGACCTCCAAGACCTCTACTCCAGGCTCGGGGAGGAGCCTGAGAGCCGGTTGGCTGAGCTGGAGGAGCGACGCGCCAAGGCGATGGAGTTGGAGAGGCGTCTACAGGATATACTGGAGAAGCAGCTGGAGGTGGAGAGAAGGGGGCTGGACGGGGAGATCGCCTCCCTCAACCACAGGATAAGGGAGCACGCGGAGCTCAAGGAGATGGGGGTCGCCGTCTGCCCAAAGTGCGGGCAGAGGATAGACTTCGAGAAGCTGGAGGAGGACATAAGGGCCTACAAGGCGGAGCTGGAGGAGAAGACCTTCAGGCTCAGGGACCTGGAGAAGGAGATCAGGGCCGTGAAGCAGCAGATCGAGTCCTCGCGTAGGAGGAGGATAGACGCGGAGAGGGCCCTTGCGAGGTTCCTCAGTGAGATGGAGCAGGTGGAGAAGGTGAAGGAGGCGATCAAGGGGCTATCGGAGGAGTGCAGGGCCTTTGGGGAGAGGCTCGCGGCGGGGGAGAGGGAGCTGAGGGAGAGGGCTGAGAGGGCCCTCGGGAGGGGCTTCTCCTCCCTCGAGGAGGCGAGGGCGTACCTCCAGGAGGAGAGGGAGAGGAGGGAGAGGGAGTGGGCCGCGCTCCAGGGGGAGTTGAAGTCCACGAGGGCGCTGATCGGGGATAGGCTGAGGAGGAGGGGGGAGGCTGAGAGGAGGGTGGAGGAGTACCGACGCCTCGTCGAGGAGATCCGGAGGGAGCTCGCCTCGATCCTGGAGTTTGAGGCGAAGATCAGGACGATAGAGAGGATGGAGCAGAGGTACACGGAGTACGAGAAGAGGATGAGGGAGACGATCCTGAAGCAGTTGGGGTGGCTCACCTTCAAGTACTTCCAGCGCCTGACGGACCAGCACCTCTACAGCGACTGCTTCATAGACCCGGGGAACTACAGCCTCCAGGTCTACCCCATCGGGAGCACGCGCTTCATACCCGCCTGGAGGTGCGGTGGAGGCCATGAGAGCCTCTTTGCCCTCTCAGAGCGCTTAGCCCTCCTCCGGATCATGGATTTCCCCCACCTCCTCATCTTGGACGAGCCGACGGACGCCGTGGACTCGCAGAACATCCCCTCCCTATTGGAGTACATCTCGAAGAGCACCCGGGAGATCGGGCAGATCATCCTGGTCACCCATCACGGCTATGGGGAGGAGGAGAAGGTGAATAACATCCTCGTCAGGAAGGTGGAGGGGGAGTCCCGCGTCCAGCAGGGCTGAGGGAGCCTGAGATTCCCCGTGAAGTTGGCGTTTGATCTGGAGAGGGGCTTAGGGCACCCTCTTCGGCTTGTACTTCTTCTCCTTGTACTTCCCCACGATCCTCACGTGGGTCCCCTTCCTGAAGACCGCTGACTCGATCCTCTTCGTATACTCCTTACACTCCTCCTTGAAGGGGCAGGTCTCGCACTCGTCCTCGGAGCCGTAGAGGCCTATGCAGGGGGGACGCTCCCTCATCGACGCTCAACTAACCCCTACTGAGACATTCTAATAAATGTTTTTGTATTAGGGACGATCAAGCACCGAATCGAATCCCTAATCTGAATATAAAGCATAAGCATCTACTTTCTTCTTCGTTCTTCCCACAGCCTGAAATGACGCCCTCAGCTTGTACCAGAAGCTGAAGCATACGCCAGACTTCCGTTTAATGTACTCCACCACCTCATCTCTAAGGGTCTGCTCGATGACGGCATCCTCGCTGGAAGAGCCCTCGACATACCAGCTGTGCTTACCATGCATATAGGTCTCGTCGTCTATTATGTAGAGCTTATCTTAACCTTTCGATACTATTGAAATATGCTTTCCATAGAATATTTTATTCAATGTCTTGAGCTGAAGAAGTGGCACGTTCAATCCCACTAAAATATCCTGAGATTTTATCTCGAAATTCCTTTTTCGTAGATGTGATTGCATAGCCAAGGAAGGAGATTGTAAGCACGGGGCCCATGAGAATAAGTTCCGCGGCAAATTCCGGGAATTTATGAGGATTCACCCTAAGTGCAAAGACGATGATGATAAGCAGGATGAAGAGCAAGTCTATTGCGACCCAAGCGATAATATCTCTATTAAAATTGAAGTCAATTAGAACACTACTTTTATTATCTTCTAGAGAGGCGATTTTTATCCTCGCGCTTGCACCCCATCCAACCTCGATAAGTTTAACCTCGATATATGAGGGGCCAGATCGTATCACCTCAACTCCCTCAATGTGGTGTTCTTTGAGGTAGTTGAGGAGGGAGGAGTAGGCCCGTTCTGCTGGGAGGTTAACGACCAGCCTCTCCTTGAACATCTATACCCTCTATTTTTAATGTAGGGATTAACCTGTAAATAGGTTTTACTCGGGGTTTAAAGGAAAAGGGGATGTTAAGTTCTTTTGGTAGCTTCACTGCCAGTAATCCGCTATCGATTCGATATGATTAAGGAAATGGTGTTTCTCCTGCATATACCCAGAACTCGTCGCCCGGATTATGGGGTCTGGACTATCCTTTAGATCACTTCAGCGATCTCCCTTATCTTCTGGGAGACCGCCTCGGCCATCTCCTGGGTCTTGGCCCTCCCCCCCAGATCAGGGGTCAGGATCCTCCCCTCCTTCAGGACCTCTATCAGGGCCCTCTCGAGCACCTCGGCTCCCCGCTTCTCCCCCAGCCAGTCGAGCATCATCTTGGCCGAGAGGATCGCCGCTGAGGGATTTGCGATGCCCTTCCCGGCGATGTCGGGGGCCGACCCATGGACGGGCTCGAAGATGGCGAAGTCGTCCCCGATGTTCCCCGAGGGGGCCATCCCCAGCCCTCCGACGAGGCCCGCCGTCAGGTCCGAGAGGATGTCGCCGAAGAGGTTCGTCGTCACGATGACGTCGAAGGCCCCGGGGTTCATGACGAGCCTGAGGGCACAGGCATCGACGTACATCTCATCGAACCCGACCTCGGGGTATTGAAGGGCGACCTCGCGACATACGTCCCTGAAGAGGCCGCAGGTGGACTTCAAGACGTTCGCCTTGTGGACGCAGGTCACCCGTCCTCTACCCTCTCTCCGAGCCAGTTCGAAGGCGAAGCGGGCGATCCTCTCTGAGGCCCTCCGCGTTATGACCCTCATCGAGACGCCCCAGTCCTCCGTCCCGTCCTCCACCCTCCTGTAGAGCCCCTCCGTGTTCTCCCTCACTATCACGAGGTCGACGCCGGGCCTCCCGTGGGGGACGTTGGGATAGGTCTTCGCCGGCCTCACGTTGGCGTAGAGGTTCAGCCTCTGCCTGAGGGGAAGGATGACCTCGCTCGCCGTCTCCCCTACGGCGATGAAGAGGCAGACATCGGACCCCTTGACGCCCTCAAGGGTCTCCTCCGGGAGCGCAACGCCGGTCCTCCTCTTCACCTCATCCCCCGCATCGAGGCAGAGGAACTCGAAGCGGAACCCTCCCAGGGCCTCGGAGAGCGTCTCGAGGACCCCCAGCACGGGGAAGGCGATCTCAGGGCCGACCCCGTCCCCGGGTATGACCGAGACCCTGTACCTCTTAGCCATTTCCTCACCACTCGTCGATGTGCTCCCTGAGGTAGGGGATGAGACCCCCGGCCCTGAGTATCGAGACGATGAACTCGGGGAGGGGCGTGATCCTGAGGGAGCGCCCCGTCCTCGGGTTCCTAACCTCCCCCCTCAGGACGTCGACGACGATGAGGTCGCCCTCTTGGACGAGCCCCGAGACGCCCCTGCACTCCAGGGCCGGCAGCCCGAGGTTGATCGCGTTCCGATAGAAGATCCTCGCGAGGGACTCGGCTACGACGGCCCCGACCCCCACGGCCTTCAGGGCGAGGGGCGCATGCTCCCTGCTCGACCCGCAGCCGAAGTTCCTACCCCCGACGATCACATCCCCCCTCCTCACCTTCCGGGAGAAGTCCCTGTCCACCCCCTCCATCGCATGCCTGCCCAGCTCAACCGGGTCGGTGATGACGAGGTACTTCCCCGGCAGGATGACGTCCGTGTTCACGTTATCCCCATACTTCCAGACCCTCCCCTCGATCCTGAAGCTCATCGCCTTCACCCAACCATCTCCCTGGGGTCCGTAATGGCCCCCCTTATCGCCGAGGCGGCGGCCGTCGCCGGGGATGCCAGGTAGACCTCGGCCTCCGGGCTCCCCATCCTCCCCACGAAGTTGCGGTTGGAGGTGCTCAGACACACCTCCCCAGGGGCGAGGACGCCGATGTGGCCGCCCCAGCAGGCCCCGCAGGTGGGGTTGGTGACGACCGCCCCCGACCTCAGGAGGACCTCGAGGACCCCTGACCGCAGGGCCTTGAGGTAGACCTCCCTCGAGGCGGGGGTCACGAGGAGCCTGACGCCCCTGTGGACCTTCCTCCCCTTGAGAATCCTCGCCGCCACCTCGAGGTCCTCCAACCTGCCGTTCGTACAAGAGCCTATCAGGACCTGGTCGACCTCCCTCCCCTCCACCTCCGAGATCGCCCTGACGTTATCCACGGAACTCGGGATGGCCACCCTCGGCTCGAGCCCTGTTACCTCGAAGGTGAAGCGCTCCGAGTACTCGGCGTCCGGGTCGCTCCGAACGGGCCTAAGGGGCGCCTCGGTCCTTCCCTTGAGGTACTCTAAGGTCCTCTCGTCCGCCTCTATAATCCCCGTCTTCCCTCCCATCTCTATCGCCATGTTGCAGAGGGTCATCCTCCCGGCTATGCTCATCTCCCTCACCGTCGCCCCGTGGAACTCGACGGCCTTATAGGTGGCACCGTCCGCCCCGATCCTCCCTATGACCTCGAGGATGACATCCTTCGGCGTGACCATCTCTGGGAGCCGCCCCTCGATCTCAACCCTCACCGTCTCGGGGACACGGAACCAGAGCTTCCCCGTGGCGAGGGCCGCCGCCATATCCATGGAGCCGACGCCCGTGGCGAAGGCGCCGAAGGCTCCGTGGGTGCAGGTGTGGGAGTCCGCCCCCACCACGACCTCGCCCGGACGGACGTGCCCCTTCTCGGGGAGGATCTGGTGGCAGATCCCCTCCCCCACCTCGTAGAGGCCTCTGATGCCCTGCCTCTTGGCGAAATCCCTCAGCGTCCTATGGGTCTCCGCGGCGGCGATGGAGGAGGCGGGGGCGAGGTGGTCGAGGACGATGATGACGCGCTCAGGGTCCCAGACCCTCTCACGCCCCATCTCCCTCATCGATCTGATCGCCAGCGGGGCCGTCACGTCGACCATCATGGCCACGTCTATCTTAGCCTTCACGATCTCGCCCGAGGAGACCGTCCTCCTACCCGAGGAGCGGGCCAGGATCTTCTCGGCGATGGTCATCCCCAACTCGAGGACCCCTCTCTCGTTACAACGACCCGATATAAATGGTTGATTAGTCCTCCCCCTCCTCCATCTCGATGAGCCTGTTCATCCCCCGGATGATGGCCTCGACGCTCGCCATGACGATATCTGGGCTGACCCCCCTGGAGGTGACCGTCTTATCCCCGCGTCGGAGCCTCACCGTCACGTCCCCAAGGGCGTCGGTTCCCCCGGTGATCGCCTTGAGGAAGAACCGCTCCAACTCCATGTCCGAGAAGCCCTTCACACACCTCTTCACGGCGTTGATCGCGGCGTCGATGGGGCCGACGCCCGTGCTGGACTCCGTGAATTCTCTCCCCTCGTAGGAGATGATCGCCGAGGCGGTGGGGGTTATGTTCTTCCCCGTCACGACGGTGAGCTCCTTGAGCCTTATCTTCTCCTGGGAGGAGAGGTCCATGACGCTCGTCGCCAGGCCGTAGAGTTCCACGTCGGTTATCGTCTTCCCCCTATCCCCAAGGCTCTTCACGAGGCGGTAGATCTCCCTCAACTCCTCCTCGGAGGGGTGGAGGCCCATCTCCTCCACCATCGCCCTGATGGCGTGCCTCCCGCTATGCTTCCCCGCGACGAGCCTCCTCCTCCTGCCCACCAGCTCCGGCGTCATCGGCTCATAGGTCCCAGGATGCCCGAGTACGCCGTGGACGTGGATCCCGGCCTCGTGGGTGAAGGCGTTATCCCCGACGATCGGGGTCGTGGGGGGGAGATATATCCCGCTGAGCCTCTGGACGAGGTCCGAGGTCTCCGCCAGGTACCGGGTCTTGACATTCACCCTCACCCCATAGAGCGCCCTGAGGCCCATGACCACCTGCTCCAGCGACGCGTTCCCAGCCCGCTCCCCCAGCCCGTTGACACAGACATGGACCTGCTCGGCCCCTGCCTCGACCGCGGCGAGGGAGTTCGCCGTCGCCAGGCCGAAGTCGTTGTGGCAGTGGATGCTCAAGGGCACATCAACCGCCTCCTTGATCTCCCTGACGAGCCCGTAGATTGCCCGAGGAGTCATCACACCTACCGTGTCTGGGACGTTGATGATGTCGGCCCCCGCCTCGACGGCCTTCTGGTAGATCTCCTCCAGACGCCTCAGACCCGTCCTTGTGGCGTCCTCGGCGGAGAACTCCACGGTGACCCCGTGCTCCTTCGCGTATTCTATGAACTTCACCGACTGCTCCACAACCTCCTCCCATCCCATTTTCAGCTTATACTTCAGGTGGAGGTCGGAGGTCGCTATGAAGATATGGATGTAATCGATCCCGCAGTCCAGCGCCGCGTCGACATCGACCCTGAGCGGTCTAGCCAGGGCGCAGACCCTTGAACCTGAGATCTCCTTCACGATCGCCTCTACAGCCCGCCTCTCTCCCTCGGAGGTGATGGGCATCCCCGCCTCGATCACGTCCACGCCCAGCTTCTCCAGCTGCCTCGCGATCCGCACCTTATTCTCCAGGGTATACGTGACTCCCGGCGTCTGCTCGCCGTCCCTGAGGGTCGTATCGAAGATGAGAACCCGGTCAGGGAGAGGGAGCCCCCTGGCCGCGGACTTAAGGTAATCACTCACGTGGAACTCCTCATCCACCCCTTGCCTCGACATAATTATTGAGGATTCCAACGCGCCCTAATATCCCTTTTGAGCAAAAATTTTTGCGTACAAACCCATTTTCTCCTAAATGGATCGATTTGAGTTCCACTGATAGGATTAAATGATTTCATCCAGAAGGACCGTAGAGGGGATATTTCCCGCAATTCATTATATGCCTTTTAGGGTTTATGGTGTCCCAGAAGCGCCTAAGATTTTAAAGCTCTCAGTAATAATTTTTTTCGAGATGACGTATCGAAGCGGGGCGGAGAGGTTTTACGACCTCTTCGGGACGAAGGATGATGTAAACTTCTATAGGGAGCTGGCGCACGAAAATGGGGACCGAGCCCTGGAGCTTGGGGTGGGGACCGCGAGGCTTGCGATAGAGCTCGCGAGGGACGGCGTAGAGGTCTGGGGGATAGATAACTCGGAGCATATGCTCAGGGCGGCTAGGAGGAAGATAGCAAAGGAGCCTCCGGAGGTGAGGAGCCTCATCACACTGAGGAGGGCCGATGTCCGCGACTTCGACCTCCACGAGACCTTTCCCTTCATATACTTCCCTGCCTACACCTTCGACCACCTCTTGATAAGGGAGGACCAGATCAACGCCCTGCGCTGCATCCACCGCCACCTCCGACCAAGTGGAGTCTACGCCTTCGACCTCGCCCACGTGAGGGAGGGTGAACCAAACTCAGATTGGTTCATAGAGCGTAGAGACTTGGGTGAAGGACAGATGGTCGTTAGAAGCGGTTTCCTCAGAAGAGACTACACGGCTCGTAAGGCCTCGATAGACCTCTTCTACGATGTCTACGTGGACGGAAAGATGAAAGAGAGGTACCATGAGTACGGCGAGGTCTACATCCATACACCAGAGGGAATAAGAGAACTCCTAGAGGAAAATGGGTTTCGGATCAAAGCCTTCTACGGAGACCATAGGAAGAAGCCCTTCACCGAAGAGAGTAAAGAGATGGTGATCATAACTGAGAAGAGAGGCTCTCCCTGACACGGATGCCTAAAAGGGAAAAGAGCTACCAAATTCGCAAAAAATAAGATTCCACACCGAACTACAGCTATAAAGAAAACGAGATAAAAGAATAGAAAAATGGGATCTCTCAAACACAACTAATCACATGGAAACACAGCAAGTACAAGCAGGGCAGAGGCAGAACAGTACCTAACAAGAAGCAAAAAAGAAACCTAAAAAAACAAACCATCCACACCCCCCTAAAAAGGGAGATGCCTCACTACCCAGACTACACAGAGCCGCACAAGCGCATAAGAAAAAAGAGGGGATGAGGAGACTACTCGACCTTCTCCTCTATGGGGACGTATTTGATGTCGAAGCCGAAGTGCTTTGGGTTGTAGATGCGTAGGCCCCTCTCAGTCCTCCAGAGGTCGGCGCACTTCATCCCCCAGACCGTGACCTCCCTGCCTACGGGCCAGTGGTCAGGTCTGAAGTTTGAGAGTCCGAGTCCTGTCTTCTTGTCGACGACGGTGAAGGGGTCTGGGCAGGTCACGTAGGGCTCCTCATCGATCCAGCTGATCTGATTCTCGTTCTTGTACCAGATCCTCATGGTGTGCCCTGCGTATTCCCCCGTCCCCTTTATCCAGATGTTCCCCCAGGTGAAGGCCCCGTAGCCCTCCCTGGTGGTCCCACCGACCTTTCCCTCGAAGAGCCTGTAGCCCCCCGTCGTCTCCAGTATCGCCTCGACGGGGTCATCGCCTCCCTCGCGGGCGTCCAGGATCGCCTTGCCCACCTTCATGGCGAGGGAGACGGTGCCGTAGATCGTCCCCTTCTTGATAAAGTCCTCGTCGAAGGAGACCATGCCGCTACACCCCCCGCCTGAGGTGATGGCGATGTGCCGCACGAGGTCCTCAGCCCTCTGCCAGCTCAGGAACTTCTCGAAGACCATGAGGTCCCCATAGGAGGTCGCGACGACATAGGGCGTTATCGGGGCGTGGATAACGTTCAGCGTCCCGAGGGAGACCTCGGGGACGGCCCTATATCCGGCGTTATCGGCGTCGATCAGCGGCTTCCCCAGCATCGCGGCCCTGATGATCTCGAAGGCGACGTTCGGACCGATCTCGAAGGGCATGAAGCCGAAGGGCTCTCTCCCCTTGAGCTCCACGAGCCTCCGATAGGGGGCGACCCTCGCCCACTCCTCATCGGGTATCTCAGCCCACTTGGGGAGGGGGAAGACCCTGTCCATCTCCCTGATCCAATCGGCGACCCCGAACCTCCTCAGGCACCTCTCCTGCATACGCCTCTCAATCCCACCGCCGACGCCGAGGCGGACGAAGATGAGCTCATCCTCCGGGATGTCCTGGGGTTCTACGATCTGGAACTTCACGCCCTTCTCGATGAGGGGATCTACCCGGGCATCGAAGAACTCCCTCGGCATCGCGGCCCCGCCGCCCCCCGTCGCGAGGGCGGCCCCTCCGACGACGCCGCACCAGAGATCCTCCTTACCTAAGGTCTTCACAACCATCCTCCATACCCACTTAGAACTTCCGGGGATTTAGTAAAAGCCTTTCCCTTGGTTGAAAGGCATATAAGCGATGTTGGGAAAGGGTCCTTAGGGCTGGGAGGTCAACACGGCCCTGGTTGGTCGGGCCATGGATGAGGATACAATCGTCTCCATCAGCATCATCATCGCCATCTTAGCCATCTCAGCGGGCCTCATCAACACGTGGCTCGGCAGCACCGGGGAGAAGAGGGTCCTCTCCCTCTACATCCTGAACGAGAGGGGGAATGCTGACCCGAGGTTCTACCCTGGGAATGTGACGGCGGGGGAGCCCTTCCTGCTCTATGTCGTGGTCCAGAACGACGGCGCCCTGAGCCTCAGGGTCGATGTGAAGGTTGGGGATCTCTCTACCCCTCCCCCAAGCAGGGCCTCGCCGTCACCCCTCCCCACGATCTGGACCCTCGAGTTCACGGTCCCCCCCAGAGGCCAGAGGACCTCTCAATTGGAGTTGACCCTGAACGAGACGGGCTTGGACAGGAGGGTCATCTTCGAGCTTTATATCCTCAACACCTCAGGGAGCTACCGATACACGGGGATATGGAACCAGCTATGGGTCAACGTCACCGCGCCCCCCTAAGGCGTCTCAGGTAGACTGAGGCGGCGAGGGCCCCCAAGGTAAAGGCCGTGACCTCCAGATCGTGGGGAGGGGTGACGGCGAGGCCCTGCTTGGGGGAGGGGTAGAGAGATCCCCAACCTTCACATCGACCCTGAGGCTCAGGGCGAGGCCCTCCGCGACATCGATCTCCCTCGTCCCCTTCAGGAGGGTGAGGAGGCCGTACCCCGGAGCGAAGACGAGATAGGGGATCGAGATGAGCCAGCGCAGGGTGGGGTGGGTGGTCGTGGAGGTCGAGAGGAGGAGGGCCACGGACCACAGGAGGACCACTAATAGAGGCGCTGAATCCCGGGAGAGGAGGCGTCGGATGAGCGACCGCGGCACCCTATAGTCCCCATGGCACTCTAATTCTCCTCATGGAAAAGTCTTTTGAGCCCTCTCCAGGAGCTTCTCGACCGGGGACTGGTTGAGGTGGAGACCCAGGGACCTCCCATCCAGCCCCATCGTGAGACCGAGGAGCTGTGTGTAGTAGACCACGGGGAGGGAGAGCTTATAGCCTATCGCCCGTGCCCCCGTCTCCTGCCTCGCGTCGAACATCATGTGGCATGCGGGACAGGAGTCGACGAGACCGTCGACTCCGAGCCCTTGGATCGCCCGGAGCTTTGTGGCTGAGAGGCTCACCGCGGTCTCGGGGTGAGAGAGGAGGAGGCCGGCGCCGCAGCAGTCGAGGCTCTCAGGGTACTCCAAGACCTCCGCCCCGAGCGCCCTGATCAGGTCGTCGAGTTTCCTGGGCCTCTCGGGGTCGTCGACGTCCAGTATCTTGCTGGGCCTGAGGATGTGGCAGCCGCTGTGGCTCACCAGCCTCAGCCCGGTTAGGGGCTTCTTGACGGCCTTCTCCACGGCCTCCAGGCCGATGATGTCATGTAGGAAGTTTATGGTATGGACGATCTTGATCCCCCCCTCCAGCGTGAGGCCCTCCTTGTCCAGGAACTTCTCCATCTCTCCTTGAAGTTCCTCATCGGTCCTCCAGTGGTGGAGGGCCTCGGATAGGCTGAGGTAGCACCCGTTGCAGGGGACGAGGAGGTGCTCGGTCCCTGTCTCCTCGGCGAGGGCTATGTTCCTCAGGGCGAGGTAGTCGGCTGCCAGCCTGTTTACGCTCTTTATTGGGGAGCCGCAGCAGGAGACCCCCTTCAGGTCTATGAGCTTGACGCCCAGCCTCGGGAAGGTTGCCCTGAGGGAGAGTTCGTAGGCGTACTCCACTGTGGGGATCATGCAGCCCCAGTAGACGGCGACCTCCAACTCATCCCGCCTCCCTCGTCATCAACTCGATGAGGTTCTCGCTGAAGGCCTCTCGGGGGCCGACGAGCCTCGGGAGCCCCAGCGACTCCCTCGTGAACTCCTCGAACTCCCTGGAGACGACCTCCATCGGCTCCTGGATGAAACCCGTCTCGAGGACGGAGCTGACGACCTTGAGATAGGCCTCCGGGACGTTCTCCTCCCTCTGGAAGGAGAAATTTCTCAGGAGGGTGATGAGCTCGCTGGGTGAGACCTCCTGGGGGCAGCGCTCCTCACACTTGAGGCAGAGGGCACAGGTCCAGACGATCCCCGAGGAGATGAGCTCCTCCACAAGTCCCAGCTTAACCATGTTCATGACGAAGTGGGGCCTCAGCTCGAGGAGCTTCATGGAGGTGCATCCGCTCGTGCACCGGAGGCAGCGGAAGCAGGACTGGAACTCGGAGCCCAGCTCCCTAACGATCCTCTCCCTCAGCTCCCCCTCCGAGGCCGCCTCCGATGTAAGGTCCCTCAAGGTCAAGGCCCTTCGCCCCATGGGATGGCTCAAAGGGATATGGGAAATTAATTTATAAGTATATCTGGGAAGAGAGTTGAGGCAAGGTCGGAGATGGAGGCAGTGAGGGACAAGAGGGTCCTGGTGATAGGCGGGGGCGTCGCGGGGCTCCAGGCCGCCCACCACCTGGCGAGCTTGGGCGTGGAGGTCCTCCTCGTGGAGAAGGAAGCCGGTTTGGGAGGACACGCCCGCTTCCTCTACAGGGACGTCCCAACGGAGGAGAGGGTTAGGGAGTGGCTCGAGAAACAGGTCGAGGCGGTGGTTAAGGACCCAAGGGTCGAGGTTGAGACAAATAGCGAGGTCATAAAGGTCGTCCGTGAAGGGAGGCGATTCAGGGTGGG
This sequence comes from Candidatus Bathyarchaeota archaeon, assembly GCA_003601775.1. Classification (GTDB taxonomy): domain Archaea; phylum Thermoproteota; class Bathyarchaeia; order TCS64; family PIYN01; genus PIYN01. Next base: position 28,475 of record PIYN01000012.1, on the reverse strand, counting down.
GCTGAGGCGGAGACCCCGCTTCGTCGACCCGAGCAGGTGCGACCTCTGCGGGAGGTGCGTGGAGGCCTGCCCCATCGAGGTCCCGAAGAGATTTGAGATGGGTCTGGGGAGGAGGAAGGCGATCTACCTACCTCCAGGCGCCTACCCAAGGGCCTACCTCATCGACGAGGAGAACTGCCTACGGTCTCGGGGGGAGGACTGCCGACTCTGCGAGGAGGTCTGCCCCCAGGAGGCGGTGAGGTACGGTGAGAAGGCCGTGGAGCGAGAGGTCGAGGTGGACGCCATCGTGGTGGCGACGGGCTTCCGCCTCTTCGACGCCTCGAAGATCCCCCAGTACGGCTATGGACGCTACAGGGACGTGGTCAATAACATGGAGTTCGAGAGGCTCCTGGACCCGGAGGGGCCGACCTCTGGGGAGGTCGTGAGGGTGAGCGACGGGGAGAGGCCGAGGAGCGTCGTCTTCCTCACCTGCATCGGGTCGAGGGACCTGAAGCACAACGCCTACTGCTGCAGGATCGGGTGCCCCGTCGCCGTGAAGCAGGCCCTCTCAGTGAAGGAGAGGTACGGCGAGGAGGTGGAGGTCTACGTCTGCTACATCGACCTCCGCGCCGTGGGGCGGGGCGTCGAGGAGTACTACCGTAGGGCGATGGAGGAGGGCGTCATCTTCATCCAGGGGCAGCCCTCGGAGATCAGGCCTGGGGAGGGCGGCTCGTTGAACGTGGAGCTCTTCGACTCCTCCACGGGGAAGCTCCTCTCAATAAGCGGGGACCTCGTCGTCCTCGAGACGGGCCCCTCCCCCAACGCCGACCTCGCACCGATCCTCGGGTTAGAAGTGGCCGAGGACGGCTTCTACAGGGCGGAGCACCCGAAGTTCGAGACGAGTGGGACCGGCGTGGAGGGGGTCTTCCTCGCCGGGACGGCGGAGGCCCCGAGGAATATAGCCGAGACGCTGGACCATGCCTCCAGGACCGCCCTGAGGGTCTTCGAGTACCTCCTCGGATCGGGCTGACCCCTCCAACTTCGTTGGATGACGAAATATCCTTCGTCGCAATTTTTAATTTGTTCCAACAAATAGTCTATTAGCGGTGTTCTCCATGGGACTCGCCCGCGGGGTGGCTGTGGTCGGGGCGGGCATGACCCGGTTCCACCACAAGCTGCACTTGGACAAGACCAGTAGGGACCTCTTCGTGGAGGCCGCCCTCGAGGCCCTGGACTCCGTGGATAAAGGGATGAACCTCAGGGATATCGAGGCCCTCTACGTCGGGAACTTCTCCAGCGATGCCTTCGAGCACCAGGGCCACCTGGGGGCCATCATGGCGGACTGGCTTGGCGTCACGCCCGTCCCCTCCGTCAGGATCGAGGACGCCTGCGCCAGCTCGGGCGTCGCGATCCAGTTGGGGATCCTCGCGATCGCCTCCGGGGCCTTCGACGTGGTGATGGTGGGGGGCGTGGAGAAGATGAGGAACCTCAGTACCGAGGAGGTCACGGACACCCTCGCCATGGCCGCGGACGAGATCTACGAGGCCTCCGTCGGCGCGACCTTCCCAGGCCTCTACGCCTCCATGGCCACCGCCCACTTCGCCAAGTACGGCTCGACCTGGGAGGAGCTCGCGGCGATCTCCATCAAGAACCACCACAACGGCTCCCTGAACCCCAAGGCCCAGTTCCAGGAGGAGATCATGGACATGGCGAGGAGGTGGGGGGCGCGGAGGGGTTACAGCTTCAAGGATGAGATGGAGTTCCTGAGGTCCCCTCTGAACCCGGTGGTCGCCTACCCCCTGAGGCTCTTCGACTGCTGTCCGACCTCCGACGGGGCCGCCGTCGTCATACTCGCCTCCGAGGAAGTCGCCAAGAAGTTCACGGACACACCCATCTACGTGAGGGGGATAGGGCAGGCCTCGGATACCATGGCCCTCCACGACAGGGAGGACCTGACGACGCTGAAGGGGACGAGGATCGCCTCCCGCACCGCCTACAGGATGGCGGGGATAGAACCGAGGGACGTGGACTTGGCGGAGGTCCATGACTGCTTCACGATAGCCGAGGTCCTGGCCACGGAGGACCTCGGCTTCTTCCCGAAGGGGGAGGGGGGGAAGGCGGCGGTGGAGGGCAGGACGGCCCTGGATGGGGAGATCCCCGTGAACCCCGACGGCGGCCTCAAGGCGAAGGGTCATCCAGTCGGCGCCACAGGTGCCTCCATGGTCTACGAGGTCTTCAAGCAGCTCAGGGGGGAGGCGGGGAGGGTGCAGGTGGACGATGCTGAGGTAGGGCTGATCCACAACGTGGGGGCCTCGGGGGGGACCGTCGTCGTCCAGATCTACGGGAGGTGAGGGGATGAGCGAGGTGAGGTCGTTCACGCCGTCGTCCTTCCAAGCCTTCCTGGAGGAGGGGAGGCTGATGGGGAGCCGGTGCAAGGCGTGCGGGACCCTCTACCTCCCTCCAAGGCCCCTCTGCCCGAGGTGTGGGGACAGGGAGATGGAGTGGGAGGAGCTCAGGGGCGAGGGGGAGGTCAAGGCCTTCACCGTCATCCACGTCCCCCCGACCTCGATGGCCGGGAGGACCCCCTACGCCGTTGCTGTCGTCGAATTGAAGGAGGGACCTAAAATAACCGCGAGGATCTCCGAGGGCCAGGAGGTCCAGGTGGGGACAAAGGTCGTCGCCGAGTTCAGGAAGGAGGGAGACAAGACCCTCCTCTTCTTCAAGCCCCTCGGCCCTACCTCCCCTTGAACTCGGGCCTCCGCTTCTCCCTGAAGGCGGCGACGCCCTCCTTGAAGTCCTCGGTGGAGAAGAGGCTCGAGAAGCCCTCAGCCTCCTCCCTCAACCCCTCCTCCAGGGGCCCCTGAAGGCTGAGGTTCAGAAGGCGTTTCGCCACGGCCAGCGCCCTCGGCGGCCCCGAGGCCAGGGCCTCGGCCACCCTCACGGCCTCCTCGTCCAGCTTCTCAGGGGGGACGACCCTATTCACCAGTCCCATCCTATGGGCCTCCTCCGCGTCGACCGCCCCTCCAAGCAGGATCATCTCCCCGGCCCTCGTCGCCCCCACGACCCTCGGCAGGAGCTGGGTCCCTCCCCACCCCGGGATGAGGCCCAGCCTGATCTCCGGCTGGGAGAACCGTGCCTTCTCGGAGGCGATCCTGAGGTCGCAGGCGAGGGCAAGCTCGCATCCTCCGCCGAGGGCGTAGCCGTTGACTACGGCTATCACCGGCTTAGAGAGCCCCCTGATCTTCATGACGACCCTATGCCCCTTCTCAGAGACCTGGGTCCTCGCCTCCTCAACGGAGAGACCCGAGAGCCAGGAGACGTCGGCGCCGGCCGAGAAGGCCCTCTCCCCGACCCCCCTCAGGAGGATGCAGCGGACCCCCTCATCGGAGTCCAGCTCCTCGAGGGCCGACTCCAGGAGGTCGAGCATATCAGCATTCAGGGCGTTGAGCTTCTTCGGCCTGTTCAGGAGGATCCACGCGAGGTTCCCCTCCCTTCGGATCAGGACAGGTTTCTCCTCCAACTCTCCCACCACGGGGACCCCCGGTGACTACTTCAGGCTGGAGAGGAGGGGGGAGGGCGCATACCCCTCCCCATACCTCTCCTCCAGCTCCCTCAGCACCTCCGTCAGCCTTCCTACGCCGATCCTCCTCGCGGCCTCGAAGGGTCCCTCCGGGAGGTTCGCCCCCAGCTTCATCGCCGTATCGACGTCCTCGATCTCCGCGACCCCCTCTGAGACGACCTTCGCGGCCTCGTTGACCATCAGCGCCAAGAGCCGATTCACGTCGAAGCCCCTCCCGGCCTCCTCCGGGACCTGGGGGCGTCCCTCCCTGTAGTTGTAGAAGCCCTCCCCCGTCTTCCTGCCGAGCTTCCCCTCCCTGTAGAGCCTTTCTATGGACTCCGAGGGCTTGTAGAAGGGCCCGAGTTTCTCCTCGAAGACCTTGAGGATGTGGTGGACGATGTCTATCCCTATGAGGTCTGAGAGGAGGAAGGGGCCCATGGGGAACCGGGCCTTGAACTGCATCGCGCTGTCGATCTCCAGGACCTCGGCCTCCCCTCTATCCACCATCTTGGCGGCCTCGTTCAGGTATGGGACGAGGACCCTGTTGACGATGAAGCCTGGGCTGTCCCTCTTCACCAAGACGGGCGTCTTCCCCAGTTTCTTCACGAAGCCGAGGGCGAACTCCACCGTCTCCCTGGAGGTCCTCTCCCCCGGCACCACCTCCACGAGGCGCATGATGACCGGAGGGTTGAAGAAGTGCATCCCCACGACCCTCCCCGGGTCCTCAACGGCCTCCGCTATCTCAGTGATGCTGAGGCTCGACGTATTCGAGGCGAGGACCGCCCTCTCTGGCGCTGCCTCCTCAACCTCCTTGAAGACCCTCTTCTTCAGGTCCAACCTCTCGGGGACGGCCTCGATGACGAGGCCCGCGTCCCCCACGGCCTCCCTGAGGTCCAAGGTCGTCCTGATCCTCGAGAGAGTCGCCTCGACATCCCCTTCGCTGAGACGCCCCCTCCTGACGAGCCTCTCCAGGCTCCGCCTGATGTTCCCCACGGCCCGCTCCAGGATCTCCTCGGAGATATCCCTCATGGCCACGGTGTAGCCCGCGACCGCGGCGACCTGGGCGATCCCGTGTCCCATGACCCCCGCGCCCAGAACGGCGATCTTCCTCAAATCCTCTACCTTCATCTTCCCTCTCCACCTCCATATTCTCCTAAGAAGGTTAAAGATTTTCCGAGCGCCGACCCGCCTCAAGGGGAGATGACTGGGAAAAACACTAAATATCCCAGCAAATTATTCTTCTGAGAAAGGGGTGTAGATCCTTGGTCAACGTGATAGTCCTCATCAAGGACATCGTGGACCTGACCGAGATAAAGGTAGACCCGAGGACCCAGCGTCCGATCCTCGCGGGGCTCCCCAGGAAGATCAGCGACGTGGATAAGAGGGCGGTGGAGGCCGCTGTTCAGTTGAAGGAGAAGCATGGGGGGAAGGTCGCCGTCCTCTCCCTGGGGGACGACAAGACACGGACGGCCCTCCGCGAGGCCCTGGCGATGGGCTGTGATGAGGCCTACCTCCTGAAGGACCCCGCCTTCGAGGGGTCGGATACCCTCGCCACTTCGCGGATACTCGCCGCGGCGATAAGGAAGATCGGGGAGTACGACCTCATCCTCTGCGGCGAGATGACCCTCGACAGCCTCTCAGCCCAGGTGGGCCCGAGGGTCGCCGAGCTCCTGGGGCTACCGCAATTGACCTACGTGAGGAGCCTCGACCTCAAGGAGGGGCGGGTCGTGGCTGAGAGGGACTTGGAGGAGGAGGACGAGGTGGTCGAGGCCCCGATGCCCGCCGTCGTGACGGTCGTGAGGGAGATCAACGAGCCCAGGATCCCCTCCCTCATGAGCATCATGAGGGCTTCGCGGAAGAAGATAGAGGAGTGGGACAGGGAGGCCCTCGGCCTCTCTGAGGGAGAGGTGGGCTCCGCGGGGTCGGCCGTGGAGATCCTGGAGGTCAGGGCCCCCAAGATGGAGAGGAAGAAGATGATCATCGAGGCGGAGACACCGGAGGAGGCGGCCGAGAGGCTGGTTGAGAAGCTCATGGAGGAAGGGGTGCTGAGGTGACGGAGATGAATGGATCAAGTTTCAGGGGCGTGATGGTCTACTCTGAGAACCCAAGTCTCCTCCTCGAGCTCCTCGCAGCGGGGCGGGGGCTGGCTGACAAACTCGGCGCCCCCCTCTCAGCGGTCCTGATCGGTGGCGAGGTCGGCGGGGAGAGGAGGGAGGAGGCAATTAGGCACGGGGCTGATAGGGTGTATGTCCTGGAGAACCCGAGGCTGGCGGACTTCAACGTCGAGACCTACAAGGCAGCCCTCCTGAGGGTCGTTGAGGCTGAGCCCCCGGAGGTCCTCCTCATCGGGGGGACGAAGAGGGGGAAGGAGCTCGCCCCGAGGGTGGCGGCCGCCCTTGAGACGGGTTGTATGACCGACTGCATCTCCCTGGAAGTGGACGAGGAGGGACGGCTCGTGGGGAGGCGCCTGACCTACGGGGGCTCGACCGTCGCGGAGGAGGTCTGCCTGAGGAAGCCGCAGATGGCGACCATCCCCCCGAGGGTCTACGAGAGGCCCGAGCCCGCTGAGAGGCGCGGTGAGGTTGTGGCCCTGGAGGTCGAGGTCCCGGAGCCCAGGGTCAGGGTCGTGGAGAGGAAGGAGAAGCGGAGGGCGGGCTTCAGGATCGAGGACGCCCCCGTCATCGTGGCCGGAGGTAGGGGGATCAAGAAGAGGGAGGACCTGAAGCTGCTGGAGGAGCTCGCGGAGGTCCTCGGGGCGAGGGTGGGGTGCACAAGGCCGCTCGCAGCGGACTACCACTGGCTCGAGGAGTGGATCGGCCTCTCGGGGCATAAGGTCAAGCCCGACCTCTACATCGCCTGCGGGATCTCGGGGACGATCCAGCACGTAGCGGGGATAAGGGACGCCAAGGTCATCGTGGCGATAAACAGCGATGAGGAGGCGCCGATCTTCAACATAGCGGACTACGGGATCGTGGGCGACCTCTACAAGGTGGTCCCCGCCCTGACGAAGGCCCTGAAGGAGAAGCTGGGCAAGTAAGCGGCTGGAGCGGGCCCAAGAGGTCTTCCCGAGCACCCCAGAGAGGGGTCTGGAGGATGGAGGAGATAGAGGCCGCCGTGGAGGCGATCCTGAGAGCAAGGTATGTCGTGGCCCTGACGGGGGCAGGGGTCTCAGTGGAGAGCGGGATACCCCCCTTCAGGGGTCCAGGCGGCCTCTGGACCCGCTTCGGCGAACCGGATATGAGGGGCTTTGAGCGGTTCAAGGCCGACCCGAAGGGTTGGTGGGAGAGGAGGCTGAGGGGGGTCTCCCGGCCAGGGGGTCTCGGGGAAGCCCTCAGGAGGGCGAGGCCGAATCCGGGGCACTACGCTCTGGCGGAGCTGGAGCGGATGGGTATCCTCAGGGCGCTGATTACGCAGAACATAGATAACCTACACTTCCAAGCAGGCAGCAGGAACGTCATCGAGATCCATGGGAACGCCTATAAGCTGAGGTGCATCTCCTGTCACAGTCGGTTCGACAGGGAGTCCTTCAGGATCGAGGAGATCCCCCCGAGGTGCCCCCTCTGCGGCGGTCTGATAAAGAGTGATACCGTCATGTTCGGCGAGCCCATCCCCCCGGACGTCCTGAGGAGGTGTTACGATGAGACCGCGAAGTGCGACTGCATGCTCGTCATTGGGACCTCGGGGGTCGTCTACCCCGCAGCCTCCCTCCCCATCGCCGTCAAACAGTCTGGAGGGGTCCTCATAGAGGTCAACCCCAGGGAGACGGAGCTCACGCCCCTCTGCGACATCATCATAAGGGCGCCCTCAGGCGAGGCCCTGCCTCGGCTGGTAGAGGCGATAAAAAGGAGAAAATAGAGTGATTCTTTCTCATCCCCTGCAGAGGGCCGTGAGAAGGACCCTTATGCCTTTCTTTCCTTCCACCACCTTGCCAGGTCGACACCCCTCGGGAACCAGACGTCGCCCCGCCTCTTCATCTCCCTGATCAGCCTCTCGAGCATCCTAAGCCTCGATATCCTCCCTATGGTCTGGGGATGGAAGGTGAGGCAGAGGTACCTGCCAAGCTCGTGGATCCCCTCGAACTCCCCCAGCCAGGTCTCATAGACCTCCGAGCAGGTCTTCCTATGGGTCTCGAAGAGGACCCAGTCGTCGAGGAACCACTCCACGGGGAGCTCCACCAGCCCCGTCTCCTCCCCCTTGTACCTCAGCATGTAGGGCATATCATCATTCATGAAGTCGCTGGTGTAGAAGAAGCCATATCTCTTGAGGTGGTCGATAGTCCGCTCACTGTAGAGCCAGTAGGGAGCCCTGAAACCCAGGGGCTTCTCGCCCATCACATCCGTCAGGGCGGTCATCATGCGTTCGAAGATCTCCTCCTCTTCCTCCGCTGAGACCTCATTCAGCTTCTTGTGCAGGTATCCGTGGGCCCCGACCTCATGCCCCCTCGAGAGGATCTCCTGGACCGTCTCCGGGTAGGTCTCGGCCGTCCACCCTGGGACGAAGAAGGTCACCTTCACCTCAAGCCTATCGAGGAGGTCGAGGATCCTCGGGATCGCGACCCTCGGGGCAAACTGCCCCTTCGACTGCTCGATGACGCCCTTCGGGAACCTCCAGACCTCCGCGCTCTCCGCATCATAGTCGAAGGAGAGGAAGACGGCACACCTCTTCCCCTCGGGCCACACTCCCATATCTTTCCCTCCCCTCAGAGATCTGAGAGTGATGATATATGAAGTAGAGGGTTTATAATCTGACAAACTTTAAATTCTATTCTACGGTCTATTAAGGAGAGGCGTTTAGGATGATAGATTTCTCCTTTACAGAGGAACAGGAACTCTTCAGGCAGGCGCTCAAGGACTGGTTCGAGAGGAACCTCCCCTTGGAGAAGGTGAGGGAGAACGACACCAAGGCGAAGATACCCAAGGAACTCATAAAGGGTTTGGCGGACCTGGGTCTCCTCTGCATGACCCTCCCCGAGGAGCACGGCGGCGCCGGGGCGGACTGGGTGACGACGACCCTCGCGGCGGAGGAGATCGGCTACTGGGACATCTCCATCGCCCTCCCCGTCTTCTTCCTCGTCCAGGCGAGCTGGGGATACGTCGTGGACAGGTACGCCACGGATGCTGTGAGGGACGCGGTCCTACGTAAGGCGGCTCGTGGAGAGGCCTTCATAGGGATCGGGGTCACGGAGCCCGGAGGGGGGTCAGATGTCGCCGGCTTCAAGTCCACCATGAGGAGGGAGGGGGACTACTGGATCGTGAACGGCGAGAAGACCTACATCAGCGGGACGGAGGAATGCAAGGAGATGGGCGGCGGCTACTTCTGCAACGCCTACCACGACAGATCGAAGGGACACAGGGGCATGACGGCCTTCTACCTCCCCATCGACGCCCCAGGGGTCGAGGTCACGAAGCGCTTCGACGACATGGGGCGCATGGCCATCTCCACAGGCGGCTTCACCATGAACAACGTCAAGATCCCCCTGGAGTATCAGCTGGGCGAGGAGGGATGGGGCTTCTACCTCACCATGGAGGGCTTCGACGCCGCAAGGCTCCTCGTCGCTGCGAGCTGCATCGGCGCCGCCGAGCGAGCCCTCGAGATCGGGATGGAGTACATCAAGGAGAGGAGAGCCTTCGAGAGGCCCCTCGCGGCCTTCCAGGGCATCCAATTTGAGTTGGCCGACGACTATGCTAAGTTGCAGGCGGTGAAGCAGCTGGTCTACAAGACGGCCTGGATGTTGGACAAGAAGTATGAGAAGGCGGAGCAGGGGAAGATGCCCGATCGGTCGATGTCCCTGGAATGTGCTAAGTGGATCTCAATGTGCAAGCTCCTCGCCCCCCAGCTGGCCTTCGACATCTTCTACGACACGATGCTCTGGTTCGGGGCCTACGGCTACACGAAGGAGTGTCCTCTGGAGATGGGCCTGAGGGGCGTCATGTCCTACTGCATAGGCGCCGAGGGGACTATGAACATCCAGAGGATCGTCATCGCGAGGGAGCTCCTCGGAAGGGAGTACACGAGGGCGAGGTAGACCTCTCCCCTTTTATTTTTAAGAATTTAGATTAAAAGAAGGGGAAGTAACTTATCGACCCTACACTCTCCCGATTTTGAGGGAAACTTTTAGGTGGTGGAGGTCCTTTACTCGGTGCGAGGATGAAGGTTCACATAGGCCTCGATGACACGGACTCACCAAGGGGCGGCTGCACCACCTACCTCGGCGCCCTCTTAGTCGAGAGGCTCCTGGCGATGGGGACCGAGTTCATCGACTACCCAAACCTCATCAGGCTGAACCCCAACGCCCCCTGGAAGACCCGGGGGAACGGTGCCGTCTGCCTCAGGGTCCGATGCCCCCCCGAGGCGCTGGAGAAGGTCGAGGAAGTAATCTTCGAGACCTTGGAGGAGAACTCCGACCTCACCTGCAAGAACACGAACCCCGGGGCGGTGATCCATGTGGGCGACGTCCCACCGGAGGTGAGGAAGTTCGCGAGGAGAGCTATAACGGGCCTCGTGGAGTTGGAGGAGGCGATCGCCCTCATAAGGAGGTTCGGGGACTCGGCCCTCGGCCTCAAGGAGGGGCGAGGGCTCATAGGCGCCCTGGCAGCCATCGGCGAAGTCCTCGACGGGGACCATACCTACGAGCTCCTCGCCTACAGGACGCCGGAGAACCGTGGGAAGAGACGCCGCGTTGATGCGGACTCCGTCTTTAGGATGGATGATGCCACGAGGCCCCTCACCTTCAACAACGTGGACCCCCAGACCCGCCGCGTCCTCATAACCCCCCGGGGACCCGACCCCGTCCTCCTCGGGATCAGGGGGGAGACCCCTGAGGCGGTCTACGAGGCCTTCCAGATGCTGATCGTGGAGGAGCCCATAGAGAGGTGGGTCATCTACAGGACGAACCAGGGGACTGATGCCCACCTCGCTAACGTGAGCCGGATAGCGGACCTCAGGCCCCACTACCCAGCCATCATCGAGGGCACCGTCCTGGAGGAGCCTCGGACGATCCAGGGGGGGCATGTCATCCTGAGGGTGGGCGACGGGAGTGGCGAGGTGGACTGCGCCGCCTACGAGCCGACCGGAGACTTCAGGAGGGTCGTGAGGAGCCTCGTACCCGGCGACGTCGTAAGGGTCTATGGAGGAGTGAGGCTTCGGGGGGAGGGGCATGGGGTGACGTTGAACATGGAGAAGCTCGAGGTCCTCCACTTGGCGCCCAAGGTCGTCTACGAGAACCCCCTCTGCCCCAGATGCGGGCGGAGGATGGAGTCCATGGGGAGGGGCCAGGGCTATAGATGCAGGAGATGTGGGCTCCGTAGGAGGGATGCGGGGAAGAGGGAGGTCGTCCTCAAGAGGGAGGTAAGGGAGGGGCTGTATCTACCCCCTCCAAGGGCCCAGAGGCACCTCACGAAGCCCCTCCAGAGGTATGGCCGGGAGAATAGAGGCTTTAACGGCTGCCTTATCGATAGGTGGCATTACCCCTGAGAACGCCAGATTCTTAGTTATAAGAGAGGCAATTGTTCTGCTAAAGGATACTTGCAGTTTTTTATATTATTTTGAGGAGAATAACTGATTAGGTGATGCGATTGTTAGCCATTAAGGGTGGTAGGATACTGACCGTGACGAAGGGGATCATCGAGGAGGGCGTGATCCTCGTCGAGGGGGGCAAGATCGTCGAGGTTGGAAGGGACGTCCGGATTCCGGAGGGTGCCGAGGTCATCGACGCGACCGGAAAGGTCGTGATGCCAGGTCTGGTCGAGGCCCACTGTCACATAGGAATCATCGAGGAGAGCGTCGGATGGGCTGGGAGCGATGGGAACGAGGCAACTGACCCCGTCACGCCCCATCTGAGGGCGATCGATGCGATAAAGGCGAACGCCGATGAGAAGGGCCTTCAAGCGGCCCTCGAGACGGGCGTCACGACGGCCCAGATCCTCCCGGGGAGCGCCAACGTCATAGGGGGGACCGGGGTGGTGGTGAAGACGGCCCCGAAGACGACGGTGGACGAGATGGTCCTTCGAAACCCCTCGGGCCTGAAGGTCGCCCTCGGGGAGAACCCACGCAGGGTTTATGGTCAAGGATTGAAGAGGATGCCCGCCACCAGGATGGGCGTCGCTGCCCTCCTCCGAGAGTGGCTGGTGAAGGCCCAGAACTATATGAGGAAGAAGGAGCTGGCGAAGAAGGACCCCTCAAAGATGCCCGACAAGGACCTGAAGCTGGAGACCCTTCAACTCGTCTTGGAGGGGAAGATCCCGCTGAGGGTCCATGCCCATAGGGCCGATGATATCGCCACGGCTGTGAGGATCGCGGAGGAGTTTGGCATCAGCCTCTCCTGGGAGCACGCGACGGAGGGGCACAGGATCGCGAAGTGGATCGCATCAAAGGGTGTCCCCGCCGTCTGGGGCCCCTCCCTCATGGGGAGGCCGAAGTGGGAGATGAGGGAACTCAACTTCGAGACTCCGAAGGTGCTTCACGAGGCAGGTGTCAAGTTCGCGATCCAGACGGATGCCGTGGGGAGTGGGATAAGATTCCTTCCACTCTGTGCCGCCATGGCCGTGAAACATGGTCTTCCCTGGGAGGCAGCCCTCAAGGCCGTGACGATTACACCTGCTGAGATCCTGGGAGTCGCAGACCGTCTGGGGAGCATCGAGAGGGGGAAGGACGCCGACCTGAGGATCCTCAGCGGAGACCCCTTCGACCCCATGACGGAGGTGGAGATGGTCATCGTGGATGGAGAGGTGCTGGTTGGGAGGTGATGGGACGTGTTAGCCATCAAGGGTGGTAAGATCCTCACGATAACCCAGGGGACCATCGAGGGGGGGACAATCCTCATAGAGGATGGGAAGATCCTGGACGTAGGCGTGGATGTCCAGATTCCAGAGGGTGCCGAGGTCATCGACGCGACCGGAAAGGTCGTGATGCCGGGTCTGGTCGAGGCCCAGTGCCACCTGGGCATCGTGGAGGAGAGCATAGGGTGGGCCGGAGCCGACAGCGATGAGACGACGGACCCCGCTACACCCCAGATGCGCGTCATCGATGGGATCAAGGCGAACGCGGATGAGGGGGGCCTGAGAGCTGCCCTCGAGACGGGCGTCACCACGATCCAAGTCCTCCCTGGGAGCGGGAATGTCATCGCGGGGACCGCCGCCGTCCTGAAGACGGCTCCAAAGACCGTGGTGGACGAGATGGTGGTGAGGAATCCCTCAGGGATGAAGATCACCTTCGGGGATATGCCGAGGAGAGTCTACGGCCAGACCCAGAAGAAGACACCATCAACCCGTATGGGCATCGCGGGGATCCTGAGGGAATGGCTGGTGAAGGCCCAGAATTATATGAGGAAGAAGGAGGTGGCGAAGGAGGACCCCTCGAAGATGCCCGACAAGGACCTGAAGCTCGAGGCCTTGGAGCCCGTGTTACGGGGAGAGATCCCCCTCCTCGCCCACGCCCACAGGGCCGATGATATCGCGTCGGTGGTGAGGGTTGCGGAGGAGTTCGGGGTGAAGGTCGTCTGGCACCATGCGACGGAGGGGCACAGGGTCGCGGAGTGGGTGGCGAGGAAGGGGATACCAGCCGTCCACGGTCCGGCGATGAGGAGGGGGACCTGGGAGATGCGGGAGATGAGCTTCAAGACGGCGAAGGTCCTACATGACGCCGGGGTCAAGATCGCCATCACAACGGACGCGACCTCACAGGCCATCAGGCTGCTGCCCCTTGTAGCCGCCCTCTACGTGAAGAACGGCCTGCCGAGGGACGTCGCCCTCCGTGCCATGACCATCAACCCCGCTGAGATCCTGGGGATCGCTGACCGTGTGGGGAGCATCGAGAGGGGGAAGGACGCCGACCTGAGGATCCTCAGCGGAGACCCTCTGAACATCAAGTCGAAGGTGGAGATGGTCCTGATAGACGGAAAAGTCCTCTACTCCGCCTGACCACCTTCTTCTATTTTTTGCTTCTTCATTAGGGCGTTATGAAGGGATGGTATTCTCAGATGTGTTATCGAAACGAAGTGTAGATCTCGATTAATGCTTCATAAAGGTATTATATGTTTCACCTCGGGGAAGTAGTGGGGGAGAGAAGAAGGCGTGGGTGTCCATGTTCTGGGATAAGAAGAGAGGAGACGAGAATAATAAGGGGTTCGTAGCCACATTAAGGCTTCCCAAATACATCCCGAAGGAGGAGTTACTCGGGAAGGTTGTCTTCGACTATGAACTCGAACGCATAGGACAGGCCATAGATTGGACTTATACCCCAGATGGCCACATCGCTCTCATCGTCACCGGGAGGACCTTGAGGGAGCGGCTGAAGGGGCAGGACAGGATCTCCGTCCCCTTCGAGTATATCGACAGAGTCGGCAGCTTCATCCTCCTCACCAAGCCCCTTGACGTCCTCCTCCCAAAGGAGATCCCTCCGATGAAGGGGGAGCGAGGGGAGAAGAAGGAGGAGGTGAAGGAGAGGCCGAGGGTAGAGAAGAGGAGAGAGGAGAAGGCGAAGGAAGAGGAGAAGAAGGAGAAGAGGAAGGAGGGGAAGCGGAGGAAGAGGAGGAAGAAGGAGCTCAAGTCCTTCGACGAGCTGGAGGAGGAGCTCTTCGCGAACCTCATAGAGGCGCCTGTAGCACCACAGGTGAGGGCTTAAGGGATCCGCTTAGTCGAAGGGCCTGTAGGAAACTCTGAATGCCATAAAGTATTTAGAACCCCCCTCACATCTCCATCTTGGTCGGTGAGCCGGTGGGCGGCTTCCGAGCCTCAGGGCTTGGGGAAACTCCATCCACCAGGCAGGACTGCGACGCCGCAAGGCGTAGGGCGAGAGCCCTGGCTCCGGAACAGAAACGAGACCCCCGCCTGCGAATGGCGGTGACGCGCCGAGGAGGCGTCGAGGACGCAGTCGGGTCGGGTGAGACGGCCGACCCGCAGGGTGAAAGGGCGAATAGGCGTCCATGAGCACCTGCCCGAGACGCGGGTAGCCCGTTCAGCCGAATGCCGCCTAAAACAGAAGATGGGTTACGGCCGGCACACCGACCACCCTGCGAAGGGTTAAGAAGAGTTCTTATGTAAGTATGGTAGAGGAAGGAGAAGGCCCTCTCCTTTAGTCCCCGCTCCTCAGTCTCCAGGGGATTTTAGTGGCCTCTATGACAAGGGAGAAGGGGACCCTGTAGTGCTTCCTCAGAGGAGGGTGGATCCTGACCCCCTCCTCGAGGGGCTGGGGCTCATCGAGCCTTGTGATGACCAGCCCGTTCTTGGTCAGCGTGTTCACGTAGTCTGAGAGGGTACGGTGGAAGCCCGTCGTCACGAAGCTGTAGGGGAGCCGGTCGTGTTTCCACTCCCAGGTGTAGCTATGCCTCCGGAGGTAGTCCTCGACCCGGTAGTAGAGGTACTCCTTCGAGCCATCCCTGCCGAGCCTTATCTCCCAGCCGCTCACCTTCTTCCCCTCCATGAACCTTGTGCTGAAGCAGGGGTGTTCCATCACGATGACGAACCTCCCTTCCACCTTGAGGATGCGGGAGACCTCGGCTATCGCCCCCTCATAGTCCGCGATGTCGGAGAGGGCCATGTGACAGAAGGCGATGTCGAAGCTCTCGGACTCGAGCATGCCGAGGTCGGCGGCGTCGGCGACGAAGTACTTGACCCCGAGGGGGTGTTCTCGCTCCTCCTCCCTCGCCGCCTCGATGAGGGCCTCGCTGATGTCGATCCCCGTAACCTCCGCGCCCATCCTTGCAAAAACCCTCGAGAAGTACCCCTCGCCACAACCGACGTCGAGCACCCTCTTCCCCCTGACATTCCCCACCATCCGCTTCAACGCCGGGCCGTTCAGATGCTCCTTATAGTAGTCTCTCCCACTCCGGACGAACTCGACCCAGCTCTTGGCCCCCTTGTTCCACTGCCTCCTAATGGTTTCATTCAACTCCATCGATCCACTCCCCGTGTTACAAGCACTCAGGCTGAGAGATAGGTCTTATGCAGCCGGCCCATGGGTCGCTGTCCATCATCGCCGGTTCCCTTTAATCTCTCATCACGGGCTCTCGGGATCTTGGGGTCAGTGTGGGGGCTCCTCTGGCGGCTCCTCTTCGATGAACTCCGTCAGCGCCCTCTGCTCCGCCTCCCTCTCCGAGAGTCTCCTCCACTCCTCTTCCTCCACGACGCCCCCGACCTGCTCCTTTATCCTCTTCGCCATCCCAGCCCCTATCAGCGGGATCTCCACGAGCCTCCTCAGAGGCACCCTCTTCAGGTCCTCCAAGGTCCTGAGGCCGGAGTTGTAGAGGACGCGGGCCCTCACCCGGCCGATCCCCCTGAGCCTCACCAGGGGGAGGAGCTCCTCCTTCACACCGTACTTCACCCTGTCCCTCAGCCTTGAGAGACGTCCCCTGAGCCCCCTGATCTTGAGGATGGCCGCGAGCTCCTGAGCGGCGTAGAGGAGCCACTCGGCGTTCTGGACGATACGGAAGCGGTCCCCGGGCTGGACGTTGAACCTCTCCAGGAGGTCGTTCTCGGAGAGCTCCTCGATCCATCCCATGAGGACCATCGCCGTCTTCACCTCCCCGAGGAACTGCTCGTACTCCACCTCGTCCTCCCAGGGCTGGGGGATGCGGCAGGCGAGCTCGTCACGGTGCTCCTCGAGGAAGACCTCGACCTCCACCAGCTCGTTCCTCCTCGGCCTCAGGACCGGCGACATATCGGGGGTGTGGCAGATGAGGTGGAGGTAGGTGAGGTCCGTCGGGCGCTCCACCCTCCTCCTCAGCCCATCCCTCAGGATGACGGCGGAGAGGGGGTCGATGTAGAGCTCTGAGACCCTCCTCCCGAACTCCGTGGCGTAGAGGTACTCCCCCTCGAGCCTTATCATATCCTCCTTGGAGAGGAACCTGAGCATCGACCCTATCGTCTCCCTGAGCCCCCGGGGGTCATAGTGGTAGGCGTAGAAGGTCCTGGAGAAGAAGTCGAGGAGGCCCGCCTCGGAGTGGGCGTAGTCGGAGGCGACGGCGGCGAGGACGTGCCCCCTGAGGGCGGCCTCCGAGGCGAGGCGGGAGTAGAGCCTCTCAGGCTTCGAGAGGACATAGCTCTCCATCAGGTAGTCCTGCTCCTCGGAGGACTCGGCTATGAGGATCGCCTCCCCGAACTTATCATACTGCGGCCTCCCGGCCCTCCCGCTCATCTGCTTATACTCCATAACGGAGATGGGGTACATCCCATACCCCGGGACGAAGCGCCTGTAGTTCGCTATAACAACGAGACGGGCGGGGAGGTTGACGCCGGCCGCAAGGGTGGGCGTCGCGGCTATCACCTTGATCTTCCCCTCCCTGAAGGCCTCCTCCACGATCCGCCTATGCTCAGCCCTCAGCCCCGCGTGGTGGAAGGCCGCCCCCATGCTTATGCAGGAGGCGAGGAGGTCGCCGATGCTCGTCCTCTCCCCGTGGATCAGCACCTCATCCGCCACCCTCCGCAGCGCCCTCAGCTGCCTCCTGGGCAGCAGATCCTTCAGCGCCTCCGCCGTCTCCCTCGCCATGCTCATCGCCCTCCTCCTGGACTCGACGAAGATGAGAGCCTGCCCCCCCGAGGCCACGGCGTTGAGCGCCAGGTTTATCGGGGCCTTGCCGTGCATGGGCTTGAGCCTGTAGGAGGAGCCGTCCCTGAAGATCACCACGTCCCTGTAGTAGACCCCCTCCCTCAGCTCTACGGGCCTCCACTCCGTCGAGACGACCTCCGCCCCCAGCCACTCCGCGACCTCCTCCGCGTTCCTGATGGTGGCGCTGAGGGCGAGGACTTGGAGGTCAGGCCTCATCTGCCTCAGCCGGGCGAGGACCACCTCGAGGGTCGGGCCCCTGTCGGAGCCTATGAGGTGCACCTCATCGGCGACGACGAGGGTGACCTCAGATATCCAGGGGGCCCTATGCCTGAGGAGGGAGTCGCACTTCTCGTTCGTCGTGACGATGATGTCGTATCTCCCGAGCCGGGGGTTGGAGCTGTCGTAGTCGCCCGTGCTGAGGGCGACCGAGACCCTCCCCCCATTCCTCTTCTCGATCCCAGAGAACCGGAGGAACTCCTCGTACTTCTCCCAGGCCAGGGCCCTCAGGGGCGTGAGGTAGAGGACCTTCCCCCCCTCCTCTATGACGTGCTTCAGGGCGCAGAGGACGGCGACGAGGGTCTTCCCGCTCGCCGTCGGCGTCGCCATGACGAGGCTCCTCCCCTTGAGGACCCCCACCCTGATGGCCTCCTCCTGCGGGGGGTAGAGAGTCTCGATTCCCTCCTTGATGAGGACCTCCCTCACCTCCCGAGGCACGTCGAGGCTCTCTACCCTCAACACCCCTCAGCTCACCGCCGCCTACCGGGATACTTAGGGGTCGGAGCCCCCTATTAACCTTTAAATTCCAGCCTCAAGATAATTAAGGCGGTGTTGTCTCATGGGCTCTACCGTGAAGAAGGTCACCTACTTCGACGAGCCTGGGCCTGAGAACAGCGACGAGGTCTTCAGGGTGGCGAAGGAGCGGGCTGAGGAGCTGGGGATAAGGGACATCGTCGTCGCCTCCACGAGGGGTGCCTCAGGGGTCAAGGCCGTCGAGGTCTTTAAGGGATACAACGTCGTCGTCGTCACCCACTCCACGGGGTTCAGGGAGCCGGGGGTCCAGGAGCTCAGCGAGGAGAACAGGAGGAGGATCGAGGAGGGAGGGGGGAAGGTCTTCACAGCGACCCATATCTTCGGCGGCGTCAACAGGGCCGTCAGGCGCAAGTTCGAGACCGTCTCCTTCGCCGACGTCATCGCCCAGACCCTCAGACTCTTCGGCCAGGGGACGAAGGTCGCCGTGGAGATCGTCGCCATGGCGGCGGACGCCGGGCTGATCCCCGTCGACCGCGACGTCATAGCCATCGCCGGCTCCGGGAGGGGCGCCGACACGGCCCTCGTCGTGAAGCCAGCCCATACCATGAGGCTCTTCGAGGACCTCTTCATCCGGGAGGTCATAGCCAAGCCGAGGGCCCCGAGGAGCTGATCAACCCCACTTTCTTTTCTCCGTATCCTAAAAAGGGAGGGGATAAGGCCTCCCAGTCTGGAGTGGCCTCCCCTCAGCGCCACCAGACCCTTCTCAGGAGCCTCAGGGCGTTTCCCCCTATGAGCTTCTCGATCTCCTGGTCAGAGTAGCCGTGCTTCACGAGCCACCTCGTGATGTTTATGAGGCACTCCGAGGGGTTCTCCAGCCCCCTCACGTACTCCACCCTCCTCGGCTCGACGACCCCCTCCCTCGTCCGCGGCCTCGGGTAGTGTCCCCGACCCGTCTGTCCGAACCAGACCCCGTGTAGCGCGACGTGGTCCCCGTAGAGGGTATCCGGACCAGCCCCGACGTGGTCTATCCCCATGAGTTCGATGCAGTACTCCATGTGCTCCATGTAGGACTCTATGCTGTGCTCGGGGTGGTTCCTCGTGTAGGTGGTGTGGGGGGCGGCCTCGATCCCGATGACGCCGTCCCTCTCAGCCAGCGCCGTGAGGACCTCGTCGGGGAACATCCTCGCCGTCCCGTTGAGGGCCCTCGCCCCGGCGTGGGAGATCATAATCGGCTTGTCGCTCGCCTCGATGGTATCGAGGGCCGTCTGGTCACCGGCGTGGGAGACGTCTATCGCCATCCCGATCTTGTTCATCCGCTTCACGCAGTCGTACCCGAAGTCGGTGAGGCCCCCATCCCTCGGCTCCCTGAGGCCGGAGCCGAGGGCGTTGGACTCGCTGTAGACGATCCCCATCATCCTGACGCCGAGGCCGTAGAGGATGTCTATTCGGTCCACCTCGTTCTCTATCGGCGTAGCGGACTCGAGGCTGGGTATGAGGGCGATCCTCCCGGTCCTATGGGCCTCGAGGACGTCCTCCACCTTCTCGCACTTGATGACGAAGTCCTGGTGGGCGAGGTCGCAGAGCCTCATCCCGAGGTCGTAGATCACGTCGCCCCACTTCCACCCCGCCTTGGAGGTGATGTAGGCAGTCCCATCCATCATGTTGTCGAAGACGGCGTCGAGGCAGGAGCGGCTGAGGTCCTCGTAGGCGAGGAACTCCCTCCCCTCCCTCTGATACTCCACGAGCTGACTCATATCCTCCGGGAAGAGGACGGGGTGATCGTGCATCGAGACCACGACGCACTTCTCCAGAAGCCCCTCAGCCCGCTCCTCCTCCACCTTCGAGAGGGGGACCCAGTAGGCCTCGACCCGGCCGATCCCCTTCGCCAGCTTGAAGGGCTTGTAGTCGACGCCGGCCTCCAGGTACTGGTAGGCCCTGTAGCCGGAGTACTTCTTGTTCTTGCCCATCCCGATCTGGGGTGGGTGTCCCCGCTTTTCAGCCTATCGCCTCAGGAGTGCTCCGGTGGTCAGACCTTCTTGAAGTACCCCGGCCTCGGGGAGTAGATGGTCCCGTCGCGGAGGAGTATCCTGATGAGCCTCCCCGCCTCGGATCTGCTCATGTTGTGCTCCTCCTCCAGCCTCTGGTATAGGTCCTCGTCCTTGACGAGGCCCGTCGCCCTCTCCATCTCCGTGAGGACGGAGAGGACCCTCTGGAGTTTGTTCTGGAGGCTCCTCGGCTTCCCCGTCATGATGAGGTCTATGTCGATCTCCCCCGTCGTCATGTCGATCCCCACCTGCTCGAGGCTCCTCTTCATCAGCGCTATCACGGCCTCCGCGTCCTCAGCCGTCACCTCCTCCCTCAGATGGACCCGGGCCCTCGCCTCCGCGAGCCGGACGAGGGACTCGAGCTGCCTCGGCGTGATGCTGATGGCCGAGCCCTCACCCCCCTCCTTCGAGACGGACCTCATCTTCAGGTAGAAGTCCCTGATCCTCTCCATCGCCTCCTCCGTGAGCACGGGCCTCAGCTGCTTGGCGTAGCTGATGTACTTCCTCAGGAGCTCGGGGCTGAGGGGGGGCTCCACCGGCGTCCTCCCGCTCCTGTGGAGGGAGAGGATGTGCTCAGACATCTTGGAGTCCCTCTCCCTGCTCGGCTCGTCCCTGAGGACGAAGATGAGGTCGAAGCGGGAGAGGATGGTGACGGGGAGGTTGATGTTCTGGGCCACGGTCTGGTAGGGGTTGTACCTCCCCAGCGCCGGGTTCGCCGCGGCGAGGATGGAGGTCCGGGCGTTGAGAGTTGCGACGATACCGCCCTTGGCGACGGAGACGACCTGCTGCTCCATCGCGGGGTGAATGGCGTTCCGGTCCTCCTCCCTCATCTTATCCATCTCATCGATGCAGCAGACCCCCTTATCCCCGAGGACGAGCGCCCCAGCCTCCAGGACGAAGCCTCCCCCCTTCTCCCTCACCACGGCGGCCGTCAGGCCGGCGGCCGTCGACCCCCTCCCAGTCGTGTAGAGACCCCTCGGGGCTGTCTTCGCCGTGTACTGGAGGAGCTGGCTCTTCCCCGTCCCGGGGTCCCCGATGAGGAGGATGTTGATATCCCCCCGGATCTGGACGTCCGGCAGGTTCTTCGTCACGCCGCCGAAGAGGAGGTACATGATCGCCTCCTTGATGGGCTCATACCCATAGATGGAGGGGGCTATCGACCTCATGATCTTCTGATGTATCCAGGGGTCCTTCGCCAACTCCTTGATCAGCTCCTCGTCCTCCGGCGAGATCACGACCGTCTCCAGCTCCTTCCCACTCACATCTATGTAGTTCGCGTCAAGGTAAAGGTCGAAGGTCCTCAGGGTCCCCCCTCGACCAGTCCTCGGGAAAGGCCTCACGATCCCCGTGATGCTGACCCGATCCCCAGGGCGCGCCACGTCGACGAGATCCCCTCGGATCTCGATGTTCAGGGACCTGGGGAGCTGCCCTGGGGGGAGCTCCTCCGGTCGCTCCTGGATGGAGATGCGCTGGATATCGATGAAGGTGGACTCCTGGGGGACGAGTTCGAAGCCCCCCCTCTTCCCGCAGCTCTCGCACCTCGGGGGGCTCTTCATCGTCTGCCCCGTCTGGATCACGTAGTTCATCTCACCGCAGACGGAGCACCTGAAGGCGGCCTTCGTGAGGAGGGAGTTGACGGAGGAGGAGCGGACTATGATCCCGTTGACCATGATGAGGCGCCCTATATGCCTCGACCCGATCCTCCTCAGCGGGACGACCTCGGGGAGGGCCCTGAAGCGGACGTTGATCTCGCCAACCCTCTCCACATACTCCCTATCCCTCACCCTGAGCTTCACCAAGGCGGCCTCGTTCAAGCGAGGCAGGTAGTCATCCGGGTCCCGTAGGACGGCCTCCGCGAGCTCCATGTCGAAGGTGTAGAGGTCGTTGAAGTCGATGACGAGGGAGGTCTCCCCCCTCGCGATCATCTCCGAGAGCCTCTGCTCGTACTTGTACTCCCCCTTCTCATCCCTGAAGCCCTCTATGAACTTCGTGAACCTCTCCTCAGGGTTCAGTAACTCGGTCCTCTCCACACCTACTCACCCGCGATCCTTAGGATATTGGACCTCCAGCTCGAGATGATGGAGGAGAGCTCCTCGTAGAGCCTCCGCTCCTCAGGGGCGAGGTTCTTGACCTGATCCGTCGAGGCGCCGAAGGAGGCGAGCCTGACGATCTTCCTCACCCTCCCCTCCACTATATCCCTGAACATCCCCACCAACCGGTTATACGCCTCGATCCGCGCGAGGTCCCCTCTCGCCCTCCTCCTCAGGCTGGAGAGGGTGAGGTAGACCCTCTGATAGAACCGCTCGGGGAGGGGCGCCAGCCTCCCCAGAGGCTGTATCCGCTCCATGTAATGGATCCTCCCCAACTCCTGGCTCCCGATCTCCTCCTCAGCGAACCGGGCGACCCCCGACTCCACGAGCTCCCTCCCAATCCAGAGGTTGACGGTGAACTCCTCGTTCTCCTCATACCCCTCCAGAAGAAGGCCTGAGGTCTCGATCCTCGGGATCTTCCTGACGGCGACCATCCTCACAGAATCGTTGTCGAACTCGAAGAGGAGGTCCTCCAGAGACAAAGGCATCCCCCCTTAATAGCCCTCTACGAGACGTAATAAACTATTCTATAGTAGTCGGAGAAGGGCTCGGAAGGGCATTCTCTCTAACCTTCTCACGCCCTTACGTCTGTCCAACTTACATTAAAACGAGATTATTTGCTCTTATCCGTATTAATACTTCATAATCCATTTAGGCAACCGGAAGAAAATAACATTTAAAGGGATAGGGTGATAAAGAAGGGTATCTTGATCCTCTCCATACTGATACTCGCTTCTGTTACTATGCACTATCTCGATGTGATAAATCTACCCCTTCTGCCCCCTTGGTTTAAAGCGGGTTCAGAGGAACAGGAACCTAACTTTGAGCTCTCAGCCAACTCGAGCATGATAACCCTCAAGAATTGGGTTGGGAACTCCAATAGCACGACTATAACGGTAAAGTCCGTAAATGGATTCAATCACAACGTGACCTTTAAGATTAGAAGGGTCCGAGTAGGCTTCCTTGGGACCGTTGAGGATCTGAAGTTTGAATTGCAGCCTCATCACGTATATCTGCCCGCTGGTGGTGAGGGGCATTGCGTGTTAACGGTCGAGATCAGGGACTTGACCACACTGGGGGTGTACTATGTCGATGTGGATGCTGTGGCTGGGGATGTAAAACACTCAATTTGCATCACTGTGAGGGTTACAGATTAGGTTTCATGCAGGTTATCCCCCTGACCTCCCTGTGGTAGAGTATTCTTGTGAAGCCCGTCCTCCTTAGCCGATTTATCACCCCCCTCCTCACGTTTCGCCCCCGGTATCTCGCCCCGGGCTCACCCACATAGTGGAACAACCTTCCCTCCGGCCTCAAGACCCTGAAGAGTTGGGCGTAGAAGGCCGAACCGTAGAGATGGCCCGCGAGGGAGAAGCGAGGAGGGTCATGGAGGATGTAGTCGAAGAACCCGGAGCGAAGGGAGGGCAAGACCTGATAGGCGTCCCCCAAGATGAGGTGCACCCTCTCATCGGTGAAGATCCTCCTCGACCAAGGGTTCAGCCGGGCGATCTTCAACACCGCGGGGCTCAGCTCCAGAGAGAGGATCACCTCAGCACCGGCATTGAGGGTCGCCTGTGTGGTGTACCCCAACCCAGTCCCTATCTCCAAGACCCTCCCCCCTCTGACCCCTAAGACCCTGACCTTCTCCCATGCATCCTTCTCGGGAGTCGTCCCCTTCGTCCGGTGCATCCTTACTCCATCTATTTCCAGGGTAGGGGCTCCCTTTGTGGGGACGAGCTTGTAAAAATGATCGTTGGTAAGCGAGAGAGGACGGGGCTCGGAGTCGATGAGCATAAAGACTACATTAGGTCGCTTCAGAATCCGATGCAGGGCCTCAAGCTTCACCCTGCTACCATCGGGGAAGATCACGGCTCCCCCTTCCAAGGTGATAGTGGTCTCAGAGAGTCCGAGATCGAGGGTGACCCGGGTTCTACCCCTAAGTATTTCCTGCACGATCTCCGCCGTTAAAAGCAGAGGACGTGGGGCTACTTCGTTCACACCATAAAGCAGTTTTAGGCATCTCCCATAAAAACTTAAATTAACTTCGAAGGAAGATGCTAAGTCAAATCGATAGAACGGAGATCGATCGGGGATCTAAGCCAAATAATAGGGGAAAGTTCTTCAACAGTTGTGCGGAGATCAGTTAAGAGGGATCGAAGTTGAGGGTGAGGATCAAAGGGGAGACGAAGGACTTTAAGACCGTCTGGATGGAGGAGAGAATCGTCCATATGATCGATCAGAGGCTCCTACCCCATAGGTTCGAGATTATTCAACTCCATGATCAGAGGGAGACAGCAGAGGCGATAAGGAATATGGCAGTCCGTGGGGCAGGGGCGATAGGCGTGACCGCTGCCTACGGGATCGCCCAGGCAGCCCTCCAGGCACCAACAGGGAGCTTGGAGGCTTTCAAAGCATATGTTAATGAAGCTGCAAAGTTGTTGAAGGCGACAAGGCCGACAGCTGTAAACCTATTTCATGCGGTGGATAGATGCCTCCGCGTCTTAGAGGCGTGTGAAACTGTCGAGGAGGGTAGGGAGCGGATAGTGAGGGAGGCGGAGAGGATTGCGGAGGAGGACTTGGAGGCCTCGAGAAAGATCGGGGAGTATGGGAACGCCCTCATAAGGGATGGGGATGGCATCCTCACCCACTGCAACGCAGGGGCCCTTGCTTTCCTCGACTACGGAACAGCTCTCAGTCCCATAAGGTTCGCCCACAGGGCAGGAAAACGTATAAGGGTCTTCGTCGACGAGACGAGGCCGAGGTGCCAGGGGGCACGCCTCACCGCTTGGGAGCTCCTACAGGAGGGCATCGACCACGTCGTGATCGTGGACAACGCCGCGGGCTACTACATGAGCAGGGGGGAGATCCAGCTCGTCATCGTCGGGGCGGATAGGATCGCCTCCAACGGAGATACGGCGAACAAGATAGGGACCTATGAGAAGGCCGTCCTCGCGAAGGAGAACGGCATACCCTTCTACGTCGCAGCCCCAGCCATGACCTTCGACCTCAAGGCGAGGAGCGGAGGGGATATACCAATAGAGGAGCGAGGCGAAGAGGAGGTTCAATGGGTCTGGGGCGTGGATGAGAAGGGAGAACGCAGGAGGGTACGGATAACGCCGGAGAACTCACCCGCCCGCAACCCCGCCTTCGACGTCACCCCAGCGAAGTACATCACAGCCTTCATCACCGAGAAGGGCATCATCTACCCACCCTACCCAGAGAACATAAAGAAAGCCTTCGGATAAAAGGAAGCGGAAAATTTAAGTCACCCCCCTCAACTAAGACTTATTGGTCCCGCCCTAGCTCAATGGTAGAGCATCCGGCTGTAGTTCCCGCCCACCCTGGGCGAGAGCATCCAGCAATTGAGCAGACACCGGAGGGTTCCCGGTTCGACTCCGGGGGGCGGGACCAAATACACCTTAAATAATTAAACCTTCATAACAATTCACAAAACAACATTTATATAAAATTGGGGAGAACATTAAAATGCGTCGAGGAGGGCCTGTAGCTCAGTAAGGTAGAGCTCCGGGCTTTTAAGAAACGGTCGAAGAGACCCGGCGGTCAGGGGTTCAATTCCCCTCAGGCCCGCAGAGATCGCGGAGAGTAAGAAACATGGAGTCCCGTGCGGTGAAGTTGAAGTACAGGATGATGGTCACAGAGCTCCTGAAGGTGGCGAGCAAGAAATACAAATACCAGGAGCTGAAGGAGCTCTTGGGGCTGAGCCCCCCGATCCTCAGCCGTTACACCCGTGGCCACGTCCTGCCCAGCTACTCCAGGGCCCAGTGGCTCTATGAGAGGCTCCTGAAGATCGTGAATATCAAGGAGGAGTTAAGGAAGCTCCTGAAGTTCGATGAGGAGGGGTACTTCGATAACACACCCCTCGTCTCCGATATCACTTGGCTGAAGTTGATGGCGAACTATGTGGTGGAGAGGTTCGCCGGAGCCCGTGTGACGAAGATCCTGACGGCCGCCGTGGATGGGATCCCCATCTCCACGATGGTGGCGAGCCTCTTAGACGTCGACCTGGTCATCGCGAAGGAGAGCAGGGAGGTCGGGGTCGACAAGTTCCTGGAGGAGACCTATATCCCTAAGGGCCTGGCGGTGAGGAGGACCCTATACATCCCGAGGACGGCGATCAAGCCGAGGGATAGCGTCCTCATCATCGACGACGTCGTCAGGACCGGTGAGACCCTCAAGGCCCTCGCCGATATGGTGCTGAAGATGAAGGCGAGGAAGAAGGATAAGCGGGCTGGACCTGACCTGGCAGGTATCTTCGTCATCGTCTCCGTGGGGGATGAATGGAAGGAGCTGTTGGAGGAGATCGCCGGGGTCTGCCCTATAGAGACCCTGATACAGGTCTGAGCACGGCGGAGGAGGGCGAACATGGAGCATAAAGGCTTTTATTTCATCACTCAGATCGAGCCGAGGGAGGTAAACATGGCGTGTTCCAGATAATCACGTTGAAGGACACGGTACGCATCCCTCCATCCAACTTCGGGAAACCCTTAGAGGAGGCCACCTTGGAAGCGCTGAGGGAGAAGTACGAGGGGCTGGTGAACGATGAACTCGGGTATGTGATCAGGGTCATCGACGTCGATGTGGACCCCATGGGGCATATCATCCCTGGGGATGGCGCGACCTATCACTCAGCGACCTTCTCCGTACTGACCTTCTACCCAAAATTGCAAGAGGTCATAGAGGGGGAGGTCGTCGAGGTGGCGGACTTCGGGGCCTTCCTCAGGATAGGCCCCTTGGACGCGCTCCTCCATGTCTCCCAGCTCATGGACGACTTCATCTCCTATGACGAGAAGCAGGGAATCTTGACCGGTAAGGAGACGGGGAGGACGCTAAGGAGGGGGGATGTGGTCCGTGTGAGGATCGTCGCCGTCTCCTTCCCCTCAGGGAGGAGCACAGGTAAGACAGGGGTCACGGCCCGACAGCCCTTCCTGGGGAAGCTTGAGTGGATCGAGGAGGAAGTGAAGAAGGCGAGAGGCGAGGCCTAACCGCATATAGGGGTTATTGGTGAGATAGATGAGTGAGAAGGCATGTAGAAACTGCCGCCTCATCACGAGGGACAGGGTCTGTCCGAATTGCAGGAGCTCGGACCTCAGCGAGGACTTCACAGGCCTCCTCGTAGTCCTCGACCCGGAGAACTCGGAGCTCGCTAAGAGGGCGGGCATCAAGAAGAAAGGGCGCTATGCCCTCCGGGTGAGATAGAGACTCCTCAGCCTTATGAGGCGCCCTGAGTTGATGAGAGGAAGGGATCTAAGGCTCCCAAGGGAACTCCGGGGGGAGTTGAAGCGCCCCCTCGGCTTGTTAATAAGGGGAGAGCCCCGGGAAACGATGGATGCCCTAAGGAGGTTTGTTGAGGAGAGGGCGGCAGGGATCCTCATCTCCGTTGGGGATGTCACATCCAGGAATATCATCAGAGCCGGCCTCCCCTTGAAGGTGGCCGTCATCGACAACAGGGTCATGAGGGAGGAGGTGGAGCCCTGGTTCCCTAAGGGGTGGAGGGAGTTCCACGTTAGGAATCCAGCTGGAACCATAAGGGGGGAGGTCTGGGACGTGCTGGAGGAGGCGATAAATCTTAATAAAGGGGCGGTGGTTATCGTTGAGGGAGAGGAGGACCTCTTGACGCTCCCAGTAATCGCGCTGGCACCTATCGGCTCAGTCGTGGTCTACGGTCAACCAAGGGAAGGAATAGTCGTCGTGGAGGTGACTGAGGAGAGGAAGCGCTGGACCTTGGAGTTCCTGGAGAGGATGGAGCGAGGAGGGGGAGGATGAAGATCACGGTGATCTCCACAAAGGATAATCCCCTGCTGGGGAGGAGGGAGATAGACTTCGAGATCCAGCACCCCTCAACACCAAGGAGGGTGGACGTGAGGAAGGAGATGGCAGCACAGATGGGGGTCGACGTAGAGAAGGTCTACATCGTGAAACTCGAGACGAAGACAGGGTCCCATAGGACCCTGGGCAGGGCCCACATATATGACACGGTGGAACGGGCGCTCCTCGTGGAGAGGGAGCATATCGTCGAGAGGAACAAACTCCCCGAAGAGGAGGAGGGATGATCTTTGACCAGTGGTGAGAAGAGGAGGAGCAGGGCCTACACCTATTACATCATAGAAGACGGCAAGTTGAAGAGGAGGCTCCCCTTCTGCAACAGGTGTGGAAGGGGGTACTTCATGGCAGACCACGGCGACCGATACGCCTGTGGAAAATGCGGATTCACGATCTTCAAGACCCAGAAAACGAAGACACGGTAAAGGGTCATAGAGACCTCTACAGCCCCCGGATCTCTTTAATCGTTAGAGGAGTTCCCTCAGGGATCGAACTGCCTCTTCGATCCTGCTTTTTGGGATGTGTCTCGCAGAGATGATCTTTCTTACCTCTTCAGCGCCCCTCTGCATCCCCTGGGGCATCCCATAGATCTCCCATAGCTTCTCCCTGATGAGGATGAGGGCCCTCAGCATCCTTTTCTTCAAACTCGACTCGACCTCGAGGACCTCCCTT
>PIYN01000035.1 GCA_003601775.1 Candidatus Bathyarchaeota archaeon | reverse complement strand
CACTCCCGGACTGTGTAGAGCCGGTTGACCTGGCGGGGATGCTCCGCGTAGAAGCGGACGTCCTTGATCCATCCACGACCCTGTTCAAGCGCGAACCTCACGTGGTTCGTCGAGAGTTCGCAGAGGACCATGAAGGGCTCCCCGTCGGCCGGTATCACGGCCACTACGGGCCTCTCCCAGGGCGCCGTGTCGAGGAAGAAACCCGTGACGTAGGTGAAGTTGAGGTTATCCATCACCGCCAGGGCCTCCAACTCCCTCTCCGTCAAGTACTCCTTGATCCTCTCCGCCCTCCTACTCAAGACCTCCGGAGTCCAGCCATCCAGGTAGCTCATCACAATCACCTGTAAACCCATAGGGTGACCTCACTTAAAATTTTAAAGCAGAAGGCTTCGTCGATCAGAGCCCGGGGTGTTAAAGGAACCATGATGAGGTGGCATCGTCCTTCAGGTATCTCTTAACCCTCTCCTTCAGCTCGGGGAACTCGTCCAACATCATCTTGACGATGAGCCACCGGGCCTCCCTGAGGCTCTCCTCCCTCTCCACACAGATCCACCTCCCTTGGACGTCCGAAATCAAACGGATGGGTATTACAACCTAACCCCCCTACCCCCTAAAAACCTTGGTGTGACTTGGAAAACCGATTGAGGAGGATGATCCTAATTACTGATTTAACCTACTAAGCACGGCTACCTTCTCCGGAGTCCAAGCTACTTCTCCACCCGTGACTTCTTCAAGGGCTTCCTCCTCAGCCTCGTCCCACAGATGGGGCAGACCCCGCCTGGGACAGGCTCCTCATAGGTTCGACGGCAGCCGGGGCAGTAGGTCACCCAGAGGATCCCGCGGCTTATCCCCATCGTCGCGAGGGATACGTACTCGATGCCGAGCCGATGGGCCACATTCTGGACTGAGTAGTCCTCAGTGAGCAGGGTGACCTCTCCCTTTGTCTCTCTGAGCTGTAGGGCGAGGGCGAGTAGGGATAGGTCCGCGGGGGAGAGGGCGGTGAGGTCCCCAGTCTCCTCCGCGACCCTCATGGCCTCCTCCCTGAACCTTTCATCCGGCTTACTGATCTTCAATTTCCCTGTCTCCAAGGCCGTCTGGAGCCTCAGCCTCGCCATCGAATCGCGAAGTTCCTCGAGGACCTCCGGGACGGTGTAATGCTCGCCTCTCCCCCTGATCGGCTCGTATCCGGCTATGAGGGCCGAGGTGTCCAGGACGAGGACTCTCCCCTCACCCATCTCTCTCCCCCTTGTAGGTGAAGAGGAGCCTGTTCTTGAGTCGGGAGTAGAAGGACTGGAACCTGATGAAGACGGCTCTATGCTCCGATTCTCGAACCTTGATCCTCCCCCCTTCCCCCATCCGCCCCTGGATCATCCCATCGATGACGACGATGGCCTCTGCCCCAGGCTTCGTGAGCTCCACCTCCACCACGCTCTCCATGGGGACGACTATGGAGCGGAAGGGGGAGAGGGGGCAGACCGCCGTCACGATCATCGCCTTCACCGAGGGCGCCAGAATTGAGCCGCCGGCGGAGAGGGAGTAGGCAGTAGACCCCACGGGGGTCGCGACGAGGATCCCGTCGGCTTGGAACTGGAAGACCTCTGTCTCGTCGACGTATAATTTGAACCTCAACATCTTCGAGGGGAGGGGTGAAGAGACGAGCACCTCGTTCAATGCATCTTGGAACCTCTCCCCCGATGTCCTGGACGAGGAGAGCTTGGAGTACTCCTCACGTAGGTAGTCCCCCGCGAAGACCCTCTCGATCGCCTTCAGGGCCTCCCCCGGCTCCACCTCCGTGAGGAAGCCCCTCCTCCCCATATTCACCGCCAGCAGCGGCGTCTCCGGTCTCTTCAGGAGGGAGGAGGCCCTGAGGATCGTCCCGTCCCCTCCCACCGTCACGACGAGGTCCATCTCCACCTCCCTCAGGTTGTGGCCGAGTTGGGGGCGGCCCAGCAACCTGCTTATCTCCTCCTCCAGGAGGACCTCCACCCCCCTCTGGAGCAGGTGGTCGCAGATCTCCTTGGTCTTCTCCAAGGCCTCCTTCAAGTCGGCCCTCGATACGATCCCAACCTTCTTGAACAAGGATGGCTCATGAAGATGAAGTCTGCAGAGTTATAAAAATACGCCTTGTAACTGCCGGCTACCTACGGACCCAGCCGTATCTCCCCTGGAGGGGGACGTAGACGACCTGCATGATCGTCCTTCTCTTGATCTTTCCCTCCTCGTCCTTGCTGATTAAGACCAAGTCCTGTCCCCAGAGGGAGGAGGGGGGGCCGACGGGGGCTATGAGCCTCCCCGGGGCCTTCAGCTGCTCTATGAGGGGCGGAGGGACCTCGGGGCAGCTCGCCGTGACGCAGATCTTGTCATAGGGGGCCTCGGGCTCGTAGCCCAGGGAGCCGTCGCCGAGGACGAGGATGACGTCCGTGTATCCTGTCCTCTGGAGGTTGCTCCTGGCGAACTCGTAGGTCACCTTGTTTATCTCCACCGAGACGACCTTGCCTGTGGGTCCGACGAGTTCCCTCGCGAGGGCCGCCCCGTACCCTGACCCGGCGCCGATCTCCAGGACCTTCTCCCCCTTCCTGATCTCCAGCGCCTCGTAGAAGATGGGGTACATGTAGGGTGCGGAGATGGTCTGCCTCCCGTCTCCGGGGATGGGGAAGGGCTGATCATAGTAGGCGTACTGGATGTAGGAGGGGTCCATGAACTCCTCCCTCGGGACCGCGAGCATCGCCCTCGCCATCTCCTCGCTCTTGATATAGCCCTGCGCCCTGTAGCGCTCCACCATCCTCCTCCTCTGGGCCTCGAAGTCGATCAAGCCTCTCCCCTGACTCCTCTAACATAGAGAGGGAAGCGGTCCCTTTAGCCTTTTGCGATTCCCTACTCCCAGGTCCACCGAATCCCCCCGAAGGTCGCCCGCCAGACCTCCCCCCAGTCCAGCTCCCCCAGCATCACCAGGGCCTCCTCCCCCGTGAGGAGGGGCTGACGCAGTCCCTCGATGCCGTCTATGGCGATCCTGGGACAGGCCGTCTCTATGAAGGCCTCTATCTCCGTGAAGTTGGCGAGGTTCTCGAAGTTGACCTCCTCCATGCAAAGGAGGAGGACCTCCTTTCCCTCCTCCTCTAACTTACCTTTCAAGGCCCTGACGGCTGTGGGTCTCCTCTGCCCAGCCTTCAAGCCCATGATGATGCCGAATCTCTCCGCCTGCCTTGCTGCTGAGATAGTGGCCCACCGCCTCTTCGCCACCCTCATCCGATCCTTTTCACCGATCCTCCCGACTTTTCCAGTGTATGGGTCTGCGGTGACGACGTCCTTCTCCGTCGCAAGGGAGAGGCCGAGGGGGTGGAAGCTTCCCCCTCCTATGAAGAGGAAGACCTCGACCTCCCCCGCAACGGAGAGGGGGGAGGAGTAGTCACACCCCAGCACCTGACCCGGGTAGGTCACTCTCCCACTCCTCCCTCCTACACGGACCTCCTTCCCCTCCTCGGAGAGGATTCTCTCAGCTCTTCGAAGTTGGGAGAGGTGTTGGACAGTCGAGGCCAATCCGACGACTTTCGCCCCTCCCAGTAGGGGCACCGCCCTCCTCACGACCTCCTCCACATCCATCTCCGCCCTCGCCTCGACGTAGAGGACCGGGGGATTCGTCTCCTCCATCATCGGGGAGTGCCCGTAATGGACTATGAGGTCGACGCCCAGGCTTCTACCCTGCCAGAGGGGGAGGTCACAGGCGCCATAGCATGGGTCGCCGGAGACGAGGAACTCGGCATCAACCCTCTCACTGAGCCTCTTGACGATGCTGAGGGCCCTCCCCCTCAACCCCTCGGGGAACTGGAGGAGAACCCTCTTGACACCTCTCCTCAGGATCTCCTCTGCGACGCGGTCTACCTCAAAATCGTACAAGACCTCTTCACCACAAGGGTGGGGCCGGCCTCCCGCCGGCGTGAAGTCAAGCAATTACTGATAGACTATGATCCTGCAGGGTATCGGGAACTTGGCCCTCGCCCTCCTCAGGGCCTCCTTCGCCGTGCTCACGCCCCCCTGATTGACGCCGACCACGACCAAGGGCTGCCCCCTCCTCACCCTCGCCGCCGTCCCATAGGGCTTGCCATAGGCCTTCTTCATCCCCTCCTGGAACCGGTCGGCCTGGGCGACGTTGAGCCTCTTGTGGTGCCTGATGACGTTATGGGGGTAGGGCAGGATCTTCAGGAGGTAGTTCTTCCTCCCAAGGTTCTTCTCCAGCAACCTATTAGCGGCTATCCGAGCAGCCTCGAGGGCGTTATGGCTTATATGAGCCTCATCGAGGGCGACGAGCTCCAGCCTCAGGTCGAAGTCCCCCTCAGGGTTGCCCATGGTGAACTTGGTGATCCTGGGCTGAGGCACCCCCCCTATGAACTCCTTCCGGGTGTAGGGCATGCTATCGACTTTCCTGAAGTTCTTCGCCTTCATGGTTCATCCAACACACCAACTCATCATAGGCTTAAAAACCTGTCTCCAATCTTTCACATAGGTCGGGTGAACAGCCGGTACTTCTCATCCCCCGAGAGCTCCTCCAGGACCCTCCTCGCCAGCATCTTCACTGGGTCCGGGAGGTTCGTCCTCTCCCTGAGGTCGTCGAAACTCTCGAAAGCCCTGACCTCCCGCTGATTAAGGATCTGCCACATCAGCTTCTTCCCTATCCCAGGGATCAGCTCCAGGGCGTGCATCCTCGGAGTTATGGGCTGGGACCTGTTGAAGAACTCGACGAACCTCTTCTCCTGGTCCTTGATTATGGTCTCGATGATGGAGGGGAGCTCGGCCTTCGCCGTCGAGGTCAGCTCGTCGTAGGTGATGCGCCCTATGATGTGGCCGATCTTGATCCTTCCCTTCCTCCCCACGTAGACCCTTTCACCTATGTCTAACCTTGCCCCCTTCCTCGGGATCGCCTCGAGGAGGGTGAAGTAGGTCTCGCCGACCATCTGGACCAGCCCCTCCTCCCTGAAGGTAGGCCTCTGGGACCCCAGCCTCCCGTGGGGGAGGTAGTCCAAGATGTAGGCATACTCCTCGTATTTCTTCTTCTCCCTCTCCACGTTATATCCTCCCATTAATCCTAAAGGATAAGAAGCGAGCTCCTCCTAACCAGCGTGTCGCTTGATGATCTCCAAGATCCTCGTCAGGTCCTTCTCCGATATGATCTTCTGCCTGCCCAGGATCGTCCTAATCTCCTCCTGGCTTCGCGGCAGGCAGTTGGCTATCTGGACCGCCGTCTCCCGCTCCAGACCGACCTCGCCCACAAGCTCTTCTACCAGCCTCACGGCCTCCTCGAAATTGAGCTTAGAGAACCGTGTGGCGTAGTCGAGAACCCTCCTCTGGAGGGGGCCCATCTCCTCTCCCCCCTCCTCCAGCAGCTTTTTAGCCTCTGGGATAGTGATAGGCCTCCTCTTGATCACGCTCATATGGCTCCCCTCACAACTTCCTCAGATGCTCGGGCGTGGCTATTATCGTCTTAGATTTTCTTCTGAAGGGGATCTCCACCAGGTATGCCCTCCCCCTCATCCCGAGGACGACGCCCACCCTCCCCTGATACCTCCTATGCGGTGCGCCCTTGTGAACCGCGGGGTCTATCTTTATGACGACCTTCTCCCCCTTCTCATACTTCGTGAGGAGTCTGCTGAGGCCGAGTTTCCCCTTCTCCCTCACTCTCTTCCTCAGGGCCGCCCTGCTCTTTCTCCGAGGTCCCCTCGATTTCCCCATCTCCTATCCCCTCAGTCCTCTGACCTTAAAGGGAAGCTTCCCAAACAACCTCCTCCTTCCCCTCAGCGATTTAAACATTTTCTTCATGGTGTTAAACTGTTTAATAAGTTCTCTCACCTCCGCCTCCTCCGTCCCCGATCCCCGGGCTATACGCCTAATCCTGGAGGCGTTGAGGATCTTAGGGTTCATCCTCTCCTCCACCGTCATAGACTGTATGATCGCCCTCCATCTATCTATCTTCTTCTCCGCGACCTCGAACTCCTCCTTGGGGAGGCTGTACCCCAGCCCAGGGAGCATCGAGAGGATCTTGCGCAGCGATCCCATCTTCCTCACGGACTCCAGCTGCTGATACATGTCCATGAGGGTGAACCGACCTGATAGGAAGGCCTTGACGTCCTTCTCCGTGGCCTGGATCTCCGCCTCCCTCACCTTCCTCACGAGGCCCTCTATATCACCCATCCCCAGGAGGCTCCCAACGAACCTCGGGGGGTCGAAGGGCTCGATATCCTCCGGCCCTTCACCCGTCCCTATGAACTTGATGGGGGCGCCCGTCGCCGCCACCGAGGAGAGGGCCCCTCCCCCCCGGGCTGAGCCGTCCAGCTTCGCGATGAAGATGGACCCTATCTTGGTAGCCCTGTTGAAGGCCTCTGCCTGGGCTGCAGCCTGCTGTCCGATGGTCCCATCCAGGACGAGTATGATCTCATCGGGGTTTATCGCCTCCGAGAGCCTCTTCATCTCCTCCATCAGCGATTTCTCCTCCTTGTGACGACCCGAGGTATCGATGATGACGACGTCCACGTTCTTGAATCTCTCCAGGCCCCTCTTCGCGATCCCGATGGGGTCTTTACTTCCTTCCTCCCCATAGAAGGGGACGTTGATAGACTCGGCGAGTTGACGGAGCTGGGCGTAGGCCCCAGGTCTGAAGGTGTCGGCGCAGATGAGGGCGGGCTTGAACCCACGTTTCTGGAGGTACCTGGCGAGCTTCGCGGCTGTCGTCGTCTTCCCAGAGCCCTGGATCCCCACGAGCATCCAGACGTTCCTCCTACTTGGATCGATTCTCGGAGGGACGGGGCGCTCACCCACGAGCCGCGTGAGCTCCTCGTAGACGACCTTGATGAGGTGCTCCCTCCTCGAGACGCCTGGGGGGAGCTTCTCCTCCAGCGCCCTCTTCTCGATCCTCTCTGAGAGCTCCAGGACCAGCTTCACATTCACGTCCGCCTGTAGGAGGGCCCTCTGGAAGTCCCTGATGAGATTCTTCACTAACTCCCTATCGACCGCCGGCGCCCTTATGACCTTCCTCAGGGCCTCGTAGAGGGATGAACCCAGTTTCTCTAATACCATCTACCTACACGATTATTTTCCTTTGCCTTATAATTTAAGATTCCCCTTTCTAAGCCTTCATTTAGATGCCTTACTTGGGTCTCTTAATAGGAGAGGTGGACGCCCAACTGAATGCTAAGGATTATAACTTTATGATTCTTCCGCTATGCAATTTCTCAAATCTCTCCCGAAATTCTCTGAGAAATCTGCACTCGGCTCTTAACCCTGTGCAGTGACCCGTGTAGATTCTTCCTACCCTCATTTCCCTCAAGGCCTCAACGGTCCTCTCTATCCTTCTATCATCCGCATCGATTAAATGGAAGCCCCCCACAACGGCTCTCACCTCACGACTTCCCGTTATTCGTTTGGCCTTCTCCACTATGCTCACTATACCTGCATGGGAGCACCCAGAGACCACGACTAAGCCCTCCCTCGTTCGCACAGCCAGGGATATGTCATCCAACATATAATCCCTCACGAGTTTCCCAGCCTCTATGGTGTAGAGACCGAGGGTTGTCTCCCTCTCAAAATCCACTCTCTCCTCCCTTGGTATCTCTCCCGTCGTGATCACTCCTTCCATCAACTCCCTCGGTTGACTGTCCAATATCCACCTCGCACCGTATTCCTCAGCCTCTTCCTTAGTATAGGGAAGACCCACATTTCTGGAGCCGCTTCTCACGAGATTCTTCCTGAAGATCCTTGGATGGGCGATCACAGGCACCTCCTTCCCTATCGCCCTCAAAATCTCGAGGAGCCCTCCAGTATGGTCATAATGGCAGTGTGAAAGGAAGACCACATTCACCTCCCCGGGGCCGAGTCCCATCTTCTCCATATTATAGAGAATAGGCTCCCCTGACTGTCCGACATCGAAGAGGATCCTCCTCCTCACCTCCCCAGCGACTACATCCACCAAGAAGGAGATACCATGCTGTCCATAGAACCCCGTCTCATATCCAGCGTAATCATCTAAAAGGGTGTAGATGCTCAGGTGGTCCACTTCTCCAAAATCCCAGCCCTCCATCCCGCTCAACTCCATCCTAACCCCTACTAATAGAGAATAAAAGAAAAATAGTGTTTAAAGAAGAGGAAGAGGCCCCTTAGAGTTTAGGTCTGCTCATACCCCCATCGGTTATTGATACTATGCCTCAAAGAGATCTCAATCTCATCTTCCATAGGGCGGCGCGCTCTGCTGCAATCCTTTAAACGATCAGCGCTTAAGGATCTTCTCCACCGCCATCTCGATGTCTTCGGCCTTGACGGTCTTCCTACCAGCGTGGTGAGCCCAGTCTATTGCCTCCTTCGCGATCTTCAGCCCTATCTCCTCTAAGACCTTACCGAGGGCCAGAGCACCCTCTTTGCTCACTCTCTCCGCCCCAGCTCTCTTTATCAACTCATGCATAGGGGCTACCTTAATTTTCGGCATCTATTCAACACTCTCCTTATCCATTCTCTATAGAAGAATTATTATTTAATATTTACTACAATTTTCAAAGGAAGAGCCTTCTTGGATATGAGTTTAATCGATTACAATAAATCAGAATACGCCATAGGCTCCCGACCCACTAATCTCCCTCACAATCCTCAAGGAGACCTCTATTGAGGCATTTGAGAACTCGATTTCTCAAGAATGTCCCGTTATGATCATCCTCAATAAGATGAGGGACTTCTCCACTCTTTGGGGATGAATAAAACCGCCGTTTTTGGTTTTGAACATCATTTACTCTATGGCGAGTTGGATTCCTCATTCAAGGTATCTCACGGGGGAGTTTCCAGAGAACCCCTCCCAGAAGGCCTTTATCTGTTGGGCGCATTCCCTTGGGGACATCACGGTCTTCATCTCCCTCTGGAAGTATCTGGGTAGCTGTTTCTTTATGTTTGGATGCGTAATCCGCTCATCCAGGATCACTATGCACCCCTTATCGGCGGGTGACCTGTGGACGCGTCCACAGGCCTGGATTAGGCGGAGGATGGCTGGGGTGAGATAGGCGTAGAGCCTCCCCTTCCCCGGGAATTGCCGGTTGTAGTAGCTTATCAGCGCCCTCTGATATACGTTCCAAGTCGCGTAGGGCAGACCGACGGCCACGACGCAGGTCAGTATATTATTCGGGTAATCAACCCCCTCACTGAACTTCCCGCCCATGACCCCGAAGAGGACGTTATTGCCCGAACTCTCCAATTGGTCTATCACCTGTCTCCTCCGCGTCTTGGGCTGCTCCACTACGACTTTCCTCTCAGTCCTGACGTGAGGAAGGAGGGTGTGCATGAGGTCGTAGCTGGTGAAGAAGACTGCCACATTCCCTTTGTTCACCCTCAATACGGCCTCTATATACTCCCTCCACCTCTCCAGCATCTCCTCCGTCCTCCTCTCAAACCTTGAGGAGACGTCCCCAGCGGCGAGGATGAGGCGATTCTCTGGGGGGAAGGGGGACTCGAACTCCCTCAGGCGGACGCCCACCCTCTGGTAGAGCATCAGGTCCCTGTAGACGTTTAGGGGGGAGAGGAAGCCGCTCATCAGGATGCTCCCCTTGGCCTGCCTCAGGACCGGGTCGGTGATCTCCCTCCCATCGAGGCTCCTCACCTCCAGGATGACCCTGCCCCTCAGGTCTTTTCGAACCAGGTGGATGTACTCCTCAGCCCTCTTCTCGAAGAAGTTCAACAGGAACTCCCCCACCCGGTGGTTGTAGCTGAAGATCCTCTCGTAGCCCAGCCTGTCCCGGGTCTCCCTCACCTCCTCCCCGTACTCGTGGAGGACCTCGGCGGCCTCTGGGCCGGCTACTCCGTATCTCTCGAGGAAGAGGTCGCTGAGGTCTCCGGGGTTGAGCCGCCTAAGGTCGTCCTTCCCTAAGATCCTCTCAGCACGTTTGAAGACCTCCTCATCCAGTATCTCGAGGCAGTCCTTCACCGAGGGGAGGTCCTCATGCTCGAAGACCTCTGTCTCCTTGATGGCTCCCTCCACCGTAGTCTCGGTTAGTTGGTCGGAGAGGAGTTCCCTGGAGAAGGCGGGGAGGTTGTGGGCCTCGTCGACGATGAGGTAGACATCCGAGAGGTCCACGCCAAGGCTCTTCAGGAGGCTGCTCCTGATCCGAGGGTCAAAAGCATAATGGTAGGTTCCCAGGAAGACATCCACCCTATCGAGCACACCCTTCATGGCCTCATAGGCACAGAAGCCACGCCTCGACATCCTCCTCATCGTCTCCAGTGGGGAGAGGATCCTCTTAGCGCAGTCTAGGGCCAGCCTCTCCGCCTCCCTCCTCCGCCTCTGAATCTTCAGGAAGTACCTGCAGTAGGGCTCCCTGAGAAACTCGCAGTTCCTCCTCAGCCTCCTGCACTCTTCGAGGAAGTCGAAGTAGGTCGATGAAGCCTTCTTCATGGGGCACATATCCCTCTTGCTGATGAAGGATACGGCCATGACCCCCCTCTTTAGGGCCCTCAGCTCCTTAAGGTAGATGTGAAGTTGGCTCCTCGTCCTGAAGCAAATCAGGAGCTTTCCGTCGTCAAGGCGGGGGAGGACGGCCAAGAGGGAGGCGAGGGACTTCCCTGTTCCGCAGGGGGCGCTCCCCATGAAGATCTCCCCCTCCTCCAAGGCCTCGGAGGCCTCTTTGATGAACTCCAGTTGACTCCTCCTCACCTCGTAGCCCTCTGGGAGCCATACGCCCTGCGAGGACTCCTCATCCCCCGCCTCGTTTATGGGGGTGCCTCCCCTTTCTAAGGTCAGATAGGTCCCGCATCTACGACAGAACCGATCCTCCCTATACTCCTGAAGCGAGTATCTCCTCCCACACCTCGGGCAGACGTAGATAGGGGGCGTCAACCCACGCACAGCCTAACTAATGCCACAGGGCATTTATCGATTCTTCGGTACGACCACAGACCGGACCCCTAATGGCCGAGTCAACGATCATCCATCCTCCCCTATCTCATGCCTTATCAGGTTCCCCTTCCTGTCGAAGACGGCGATGTGACGCTCAGAAGCGTAGGGATAGGCTACAATGACCATGTTCCTCCCATAGAACCTATTCAAATCCGTGATAGAGGGCCTCAAGATGCCCGAGGGATGCGAATGGACCGCCCCTACGATGGAGCGAGAAGGAAGGCTTGTCTAAATCTTTAGACAAGCCTTGCGCATAGAACTCTCTATGGTGCCCTTTTAGTCTACAAATATAGAATTAAATAGATAAGAATCGTTTGGGTTCTTATGGGTATCTTTCATGGAGGATATCGATAAGGACAGAGTGAACGCTGAGGTTTTTGATGCGCTTGGACATCCAACGCGCATCGTTATCCTTAAGACCTTGAATAAAGAACCTCTCGGATTTGCAGAGTTAAAAAAGAAATTAGGTATCGACAGTAGCGGGCACCTCCAGCATCACTTGAATAAATTAGGTAACTTGATTAAAACCAACGAATATGGAAAATATTGCCTTTCAGACCAAGGAAAAGATGCATTGTTTATGATAAAAATTGTAGAGGGAGTCTCCGAGCCTAAGATTAAAGAAACAAGAATATATGCAATAAATAGATGGAAAATGGTTGCAGTCACAATGGTAGTAGCACTTATTTTATCAACCCCACTTGCATACTTCTATCTGACTATATATCATGAAAAGAATGAAATGCTGAGTTCATTAAATGGCCTTTCTTTTAACTATTTGATGTCCATAAAAGGTGACATTGATACACTGCTGTATCTTCTTGAATATAACAATAATACGGATACCATAATATGCGAAGCAAGGGCTCTGAGTTACAGTTCAAAAACATTATACTACATTACAAGAAACCTTTATCATCATACAGGCAACTCCAAATGCTACAATATGTCTGTTATTTTCTTTGACCTATTTGCTTTCATTAATGATGTATCAAATGACGAGCCAAGCAAAATTGTGCCTGAGTTCGCGAAAAATAAAGAGGCTTTCATGGAAATAAGGGATATAGTGAAAGAACTGGCTGTATATGAAGGTGTTATGGAAATACCTAATACACTTATCGGAGAACTACGGACAGCCGTGGATGAACTTTCAAAGTAAGCCGAATAGATTGGAGAGTTTAGAGGACTCCAATGTGGTGGACCGGGCGGGATTTGAACCCGCGACTTCCACGTTGCAAGCGTGGCGATCATACCAGGCTGATCTACCGGCCCTCTCAACTA
>PIYN01000034.1 GCA_003601775.1 Candidatus Bathyarchaeota archaeon | reverse complement strand
GCGGCCGCCTCCCTCCTCACGGCCGCCTCCACCAACCTATCCAGGGCTCTTCGATCCCTCGGTCCGAAGAACTTAATCATCCGGGCGAGGGGCTCCTTCGTCAGGCACTCCAGCAACTCCTCCCTCCTCCCCAGAAGCCTCTTCACGAACCCCTCGCTGAGCCCCAGCCCCTGGAGGTCCTCGGAGTCCACGTCAAGGAGGAAGCCGTAGAGGGCCCTCGCGAGCCTTCCGCCCCAGCCGATCCCCGCCAGCGCCGCCCCCTCCTCCTGGAACCCCGGGGTGAGGCCGTGGAACCTCGCCTCGATCCCCACGCCCAGGATGTAGTCGACGAGCTCCCTTCTGGCGAGCTGGTCGAGGTGGCGGGCATCCTCGTGGTATACGTGGACGTGGTAGCCTCTATGGCCACTGAAGTTGACCTCGAGGTCCCTCTTTGGTGAGAAGCCGAGGTCCTGGACGAGGATGTCGATGAGCTTCAGGGTCTCGAACTTCGCCGCCTCCAGGCATCTCTCGCAGAGCCAGGTCTCCTCCTCGAAGTTCGCCTTCCCACAGTTCGGACAGGCCTCGGGTGCGGTCCCCCTCCCCGACGCCCCGCAGTTCCTGCAGGTCCACCTGTCGTGTTCCTCCTTGCATGGCGTCTCTATGTGGTCGGCGTCTATGTCGAAGACGAGGTCGGCGCCGAGCCACCCCTTCTTCTCCATCTCCGCCTCCGGTGCCCTGTAGTAGGCTGAGGAGTAGTAGGCGTGGGCTGGGGCGTTGGTCTTGAGGTATTCCCTCATCTCCCCGGGAGAGGTGAAGGCTATGTGGCGGAACATCGTCTTTCCCTCGAAGGAGAGGAATCCGAACTCCCGTTCCTCGAAGCCAGGAGGCGCCTCGATCTCCTCAGCGTGCTCCTCATAGTATTCCCTGAACCTCTCCCTTAGGTAGGCGACGGTCTCTACCTCCCCCCCAGCCATCAGAACTCAATTAATATTATCGTCAAAAACCCTTAAAAACACCTTTCGGAGGAGCCTCGTCTCCGTCCGCTGAAGGGACATCTCCCACAGGTCTCCTCGTCGAACCTGACGAGGTTCCCGTATTTGCGGCAGTGGTGCAGTCCAAGGGACCTGAGAAGTTTGCTCTGGGCGTGGTCCTTCTCACAGGTCTCCCCTGTCATCTCCTCCTCATTCCTCCTGGGGTCCTTTGCTTGAACTCGCGGTGGCGGTCTGGGCTTGCTCCTTGGAGGGCTGCTTCCTCTCCCGTCCCCCTCTGATCGATCTGATCTTCCTCCTGTAGTAGGTGAGGGGGTGTCTTATTCTCTTGCAGAGGTCGTTGGGGTTTATGCAGAGGCCGTGGGTCCTGAGGGTTGAGCAGGTGGGTGGGGTGTACTTCGTCCTGCTCCCCCTTAGGCCTGCTATGTGCTCCACCTGGTAGCGGGTGAGCTCTTCGTCGAAGTCCGAGACGGAGACGAAGAGCTTCACGATCTTCTCCAGGTCCATCCCGATGTTGATGAGGAAGGAGGTGAGGGCGAAGCGCTCCATGTGTGATGCCTTGCGGCCTGAGATGAGGCCCTCGTAGGCCCGTCTGATGCAGGGTGGGAAGGCCTCGATGATCACCTCGCTGGGGAGGGCCTCCACTCCGATCCTCCCCCTGTTCTCCTCCAAGACCTTCCCGATCTCCTGTAGGTAGCTCCTCAACGGCTCTGGGAGTTCTACCTCGCCCTCGGCGAGGAGGCCCTCCATGATCCTCCTC
Source organism: Candidatus Bathyarchaeota archaeon (assembly GCA_003601775.1). Lineage (GTDB taxonomy): Archaea > Thermoproteota > Bathyarchaeia > TCS64 > PIYN01 > PIYN01. Next base: position 10,610 of record PIYN01000034.1, on the reverse strand, counting down.
TCAACCTCGCTCTCCATCAGCCTCGCCGCCTCCACCTTCGTGACCCGGACGTAACCGTCTCTTACAGCCCGGTTCACGAGCTTCCACTTCGCCTCGTGGAGCCTCGAGGCGTTACGCAGGTAATCCGTGAAGTGGAGAAGGAAGGGGTACCTCTCAGCGTCCTCTTCCATGTTGGCGTTGATTCTCCAGCCGAAGGCCTCCCGGGCCAGGTGGAGGAGCTTCGCGTTGAGCTCCTTCTTCAGGAGCCTGGAGGCCCTCTTCGCCTCCGCCGTCGCGTACCTCCTGTAGAGGAAGCGGTCCCCCAGGGCCTTGACGAACATGATGGCGACGGGGTAGGAGAGGGTCTCGACGGAGGGCTTCCTCAGGTCCGCGCCGACTACTCCGTCCTTGATCGCCTCCTCCACCCTCTTCTTGGCCCTCTCCAGGATCTCCCTATAGGTGGGGTCGGTGAGGAAGCCCACCTTGATCCCGAGGGACTCGACGAGGGAGGTGGTCTGGGGGGTGAAGGGGTACTTGGCGAGGTCCAGGTCGGAGAGCATCCTCGGGAGCGCCTATACGCCGATGCAGGGTGCGAGGTAGTAGATGAGCCTCCCCTGGGGGAGCTCGAAGTCGAGCTTGATGGGCATATCCGAGGAGAGCTCCAGGGAGGCGACCTCCGAGGAGACGGAGGCGGCGTTGACGATGTCCTGGAGGTAGCTGAGGGTGAAGGTTGCGACGGCATTTTCCTCCACCTTCAGCTCCAGCAGGTCCTCCGCCGTCTTATCCCACCTCGCCATGGAGCTCCCCATATCGCCCTCAGCGCTGATCTTGAGCTCCTCCGGGGTGATCTCCACCTTCACGTGCTCGCTCACCAGCGCCGCATCCCTCACGGCCCGCCTGAGGCTCTGGGTGAGGACCCTGGCATGGGCCTTGAAGAAGATCTTGGGGGAGGGGACCTCCTCCTCGCTGGGCTCGAGGAGGGGCATCATGAACTGCCTCACGTGTCCCCCTCGACTGCACTCTATGACGAGCTTCCTCGTCTCCTCGTCCAGCCAGATCCTCACATACTCGTCCCTCTGGATCCGGTCGAGGAACTTCAGGAACTCGCTGATGTTGAGGGAGAGGCGCTCCTCCCCCTCGCAGAGGTACTTGTCGAAGGCCTCCCTCGGGAGCTCGAAGTCCACCATGGCGACGTGGGAGGGGTCCATGGCGAGGAGCCTCATCTGCTCCTCCCCCAGGGTGAAGCACCCCTCCTCGACGATCACGGAGAGGGCCTTAACCAAGTTGCGGAAGGCATCGATCTTTGAGAGTTCCAGCTCAAACAACCAATCTTCCTCCCAACCTACATCTACTACATTACATAGATATGTTTAACTATTACCCTCATCGCATCGGGCCTCTCCCTCTATGAACTTCTTACATCAGCCACAAGACGTAGGGCGGTCCTTCCAACCTGACGGTTTAGAGAGGAGACCGGGCTGGGCTGATCCAATTCGGCTCCTTTATAAGTCGGGGTTCAGATATAATATGTGGTAAAGGATTTTGGATTCGGGATAACTCCGATTAACCGCTAATAATTGGGCTATCTCCTCCAGCAGAGGGTTCCCTCTGAAGACGTTCCCTTTACCCCCTTAGAGAGATGGATGTGGTCTGTGGTGAACTCGCTCGGCAAGTTGGCGCCCCTCCCAGGCGGGATGCGGGTCTCTGACGTGAAGATAGAGAACGTCGTCGTCACGGCGACCCTCGACCAGAGGATGGACCTCCCCTCCATCCTGAAGGCGTGCCGGAACGCCGAGTACCGTCCGAGGAAGTTCCCAGGCCTCGTCTTCAGACTGAAGCACCCTAAGACCTCGACCCTCATCTTCAGCACGGGCAAGATGGTCTGCACGGGGGCAAAGTCCGAGAGGGAGGCCCAGAGCGCCGTGAGGAAGGTGATAAGGCTGCTCAAGAAGAGCGGCATCATCATCCTCTCGAAGCCGAGGATAGAGATAGTGAATATAGTGGCCTCCGCAGACCTCGGGGAGCGTATTGACATAGAGAAGGCGGTGCGGGGGATGGAGAACGTGATGTACGAGCCTGAACAGTTCCCCGGCCTCATCTACCGCATGGAAGACCCCAAAGTCGTAATGCTCCTCTTCGCCAGCGGAAAACTCGTCTGCACAGGGGCGAGACGGGAGGAGCAGGTGTACAGGGCCGTGGAGAAGATGTCCAAGATGCTCAAGGAGAGAGACCTCTACTACAGGGGATCGGCGTGACGGAGGTGAGCATCGGGTTGAAGTCGGGGTGGCTTGCCGACCAGATCGAACTCATGAAGATCCTCCAAGGATACGAGATAGAGGGGATCAACGATGAAACGGGGAGCATCGACTACGTGGCGAGCGGCGACCATGGAAGGAGGTTCTTGACGGTGATAATCGATCCATGGCTAAACCTGAGGAGGGCCGATATGAAGATAATCACGAAGATAGTGGATTCGCTGGAGGGGGAGGACTACGAGGAGGTCGTCGTGATGGCCAAGGAGTTCACAGAGGCCTCCCTGAGGCTCCTGAGAGGGAAGGACATCGGCTACATATCCCCCGAGACCAGGCCCCGGTTCTCCACCTTCGAGATAATCGACGCCATACAGAGACTCACACATGAACTCTGTGAGGCTAAATGCGGCAAAGCCCCGACAAGGGAGGGAGACTGTAAAGGTTACCAGGAAGGGAGATACACGTGCCCGGTTAGGCTTATAAGCGATAATGCGGACTTCCACGGGGAGAGAAGGTGGTCGTGGCTCCTGAGGAGGGACTTCCCCAAACTCGTCACCCTTCGGGAAAAGATGGATGAAAAATAGGGTTCCGGGAGGAATGGGACATGGATAGGGAGACCTGTCCAAGATGTGGGTCGAAGTATGTCAACTACCTCGGTTACTGCCTCAACTGCGGGTACGAGGATCGCCTCGTCTGCCCCCGATGCGGCTCAACGAACCTGACGAAGGACGGGGTGGTGAGACTCTCCGACGGGACGGTCAAGCAGCGCTACAGGTGCAAGGATTGTGGACGTAAATTCCGCGTCGAAGAGACGGGGTAGAGTAAAGTTAAAGAGGCTGAAGAGGTAAACTCAACAGAAGAACTGGAGCAACCCCAATACAGGGCTCTTCTAAACGACCCGGAAGGCACTCTATATCACAATCTCTGGGGAGGTGAGGGGATGAAGTGCTGGATCTGTGGTGAGGAACTCCGGGATAGAGAGAGGACGGTGGCCATAGACCTGGGGGAACACCGGTCCAGCGGGGATACCTTCTACTTCAAGGCCCGCCTCCTGGAGGTCCACCTCCACTGCCTGGACAAAGCGGACCCGGTCAGATTCATGGAGTCCATAAGGGGAAGGCTGCGAGAAAGGGCGAAGAGGGTCTTCGGGGGCCTCCCCTAATCTCCTGTGAGTTCTGGCAGGTATCTCTGGGAACCTTGAATGGGAGGTGAGAGCCGTGAGCAAGAAGTGCCCGATCCTCCCTAATTACCACGTGAGGAAGGATGGGACCTGTAAGCGTTGGGTCACCTGCTACATACAGGGCAGGACCAAGGACCCCCGGTGTCCGGCCAAGGGGCCCGCGTGATGCCCCAACACGTCCCCGAAGACGATAGGGCCATCGGAGAAGGTATAGTCAGGACTCTCGAGGTCTGTCTAACTGCCATGAGTTGTCAGAGAAAAGGAGGGCTTCAGGGGAGAGTTTTTTTAACTGTATTCACGCCAGGTGTATCCACATCTAACACATCTATAGAACTGGGTTGGGCTCTCGTCTATGCTCCTCGTCTGGACCATCCACCAGTAGGCCTTCCCGTATCCGCACTTCGGGCATGTGATCTTGGTCTGAGGTAGGGTCCTAAGCCTCTGCTCTTCCTTCCCTATCACCACGATCTTCTCCTCCGCGGGTGCCTTGACGTAGGAGATCGGCTTCTCTACCTTCTCCTCCCAGCCGCATCGGGGGCAGACGAGGCACCTCTTCTCCTTTTTAAATACAAGTAGGGTTCCACACTTTGGGCAGAACTTCATAATCCTACCTCGTCGTTTCTCACGTAGAGAGAATAGACCGATTTAAACTTTTTGCCCCTCTTAGGGTATATTCCGCCTCCCTTGAAGTATATGAAGAAAGGCAGAGGAGAGGAGTTCGGCGACCCTCAGCGCCTCCGGCACACCCTCATCTCCCCCCGCCTTCCTCACGACCCTCTCGGCGACCCTGCTCGAGACCCCGGCGAGCCACATACGCCCCTCCCATCCCTCGAGTCTCAGCCTCACTCCCTCCCCCAGGGACTCGAGGACCTTCTCCGGTGGAGTCTCCTCCATGAGGAGGATGACCGGCTTCAAAGTCTCCTCATAGAGCCTGCGGATATCGACGAACTTCCGCCCCCCCAGGGTGACATCATCCAAGATGATGACCCTTATCTGGTCGTAGTGGGGGGAGCCCCTGATCATCTCCACCAGGTCCCCGGTCGCATCGAGTCCCTTGGGCGACAACTGGGTCTTCATCACGCCGTCGAGCCAGTACCTCCCCCTGTAGACGACGCCCAGGGCCCAGGTGGGTGTGGTCTCAGTGGCCTTGATGGCGAGGACCCTTATCTCCTCCTTCACGTGTCTAAGGGGCCTGGGTCTCCTCTCCGAGGTCAAGGCGCTCCCCGCTTGGACCCCAGGTTCAGGAGGCCTTCTGGCTGGCTACCTCCTTCTCGAAGAGGGAGTAGAACTCCTCAGCCGTCTCTCTCCCCCTCTCCGCAGCCCTCTCCAAGACCTCCTCCGGCGAGGTGCCCCCCTTTGTCCTCACGTAGAGGATGGTCTTGTCCATGAGGGGGTGGGGCTTATGATAGCCCGCGATCTCCACCCTATCGTCCTGGAGCAGGAGGGTCTGGAGGAGGTTACAGAGGGTATGCCCCTCCCCCTCGATCTCCAGCCTCAGAAAGTCCCCCCTCCTCTCTATCACCTTCACCTTCATTCCAACACCTCCGTCCCATAGAGCCTCGAGACCTTCCTCCTCTCCACCCTCCCACAATTGGGGCAGGAGAGCCTCGTCCTCTTCAACTCGAGGAGGGCCCCGCACTTGGAGCAGAAGGCGTAGACGACGCCGTACTCGGGCTCCATGATGGAGAGCTGGATGATCCTGTTCTTCGTGTTTATCACCCTCGCCCTCACGATATCCCCGCTCCTCACGACCTGGGACATATACCTCGTGTAGCCACGACTCACGCTGGAGATGTGGATGATCCCCGTGAAGGGTGTGGTGATGAGGCGGTTGTCGACCTTGAAGATATCGACGGAGGCCGTCTGCCGCTTCACCTCCCCCACCTCTCCCACCACCTTCGAACCCTCCCTTGGGAAGATGGGGGTCCTCGTCCTCGGCCTGACCACTGCGAGCTTCCTCTCCAAGTCCAGTCTGGCCTCCCCCAGGACCTGAGACCTGATCACACCCTCCTCCTCGTAGGTGCCCTCCCCAAGGAGGAACTCCTCGATGACCCCAATCTTCTCTCCGGGGAGGACGATCCTCTTGAGCCTCAATCGTCCCCTACCCTTCCTCTGCAAGGACCTCCAACCACCTTGAGTGAATGGTTATCTCCAATCCCTCACCCCAAGTATCCCGGATCTGAGATATAAACACCATGATGGGAGGGGTGTTGACGGCTGCCTCACCGCCCTCCTCGAGCCCCAGATACTATCCTGTATACATCCACCTCCACCCATCGCCTCTTCCTCCTATGAAACTCGAACATCCAGGGTATGGCGATCCTGGCCTGGAAGAGGGCATCGACCCGGGCTCCTTGGGCCTCGAGGAAGCGGAGTAGGTAATCTCTCGTGCTGCTCTTGTGGATGGAGTAGATCACCTCCGAGATCTCCAGAGCCTTCTCCAGGAAACGCCGATCCCCATGCCTCACCCTCGTCCCGAAGGGGGGGTTCATCACCGTGGTGTGGAAGCGCCCCCTCAGGACGTCGATGTCGCCAAGGACCCACTCCGCCCCCGAGACCCCGAGGGATTCACCGTTCGCCCTCGCGACGGCCACGGCCTCACCATCGATGTCAACGCCGATCACCCGGTCAGCCCCGAGGAGGAGAGCCCCGATGCCCAATCTTCCCGTGCCACATCCCAGGTCCACCACATTCCTCCCCCGGATATCGTCGTAGGTGTAGGCGGCCGTGAAGAGGATCTCAGCCGCCAACTCCGCGGGGATGGTGTACTGCTCGAGGAAGACCTTCGGGTGGGGGTGGGGCCTAGCCCTCTCCAAGGCCCTGACCAAGTCCCTCTTCCGTAAGATCTCCAAGCCTCCTCCCCGCAGAACCGCCCATCCTCCCTTGGGCAAATCGATAAATAGGGGTTTCCATAGGAGAAGACTGGATAGGCTTGGAGGTCTTGTTTTGAGTTTCACCACGCGTCCAGTTGTGATGGGAACCCATGGGGTGGTGACATCGACCCACTACCTCGCCAGCGTCGCCGGGCTCAGGATGCTCCTGAGAGGTGGGAACGCCGTGGACGCCGGGGCTGCGATGTGGTTCAGCCTCACGGTCCTGGAGCCATGGATCGTCGGACCGGCGGGGGAGTCCCCCATCCTCGTCTACGTCGCCGACGAGGACCGGGTGGTCGCAGTAAACGGCCAGGGACCAGCGCCCAGGGCCGCGACGATAGAGTGGTTCAAGGACCATGGGTACGAGCTCATACCCCCCGACGGCTTCCTGCCAGCCGTCGTCCCAGGGGCCTTCGACGCCTGGATCAACGCCCTCCTCCACTACGGCACCATGACGCTGGGGGAGGTGATGGAGCCCGCGATCGCCCTCGCCTCCGAGGGCTTCCCCGTCACCCCAAACTTCGAGAGGGCCATCAAGCGCTGCGAGGGGCGCTTCAGGGAGGAGTGGCCCTCCTCGGCCGAGGTCTACCTCCCCGGAGGAGGGGTCCCAAGGGTGGGGGAGGTCTTCGTGAATCCCGACTGGGCCAGGACCTTCAGGGCGGTAGCCGAGGCTGAGAGGAGGGAGCTCAGGTTCGGGAGGGAGGCGGGCCTGGAGGCGGCCCGGGACTACTTCTACGACGGCCCCATTGCCGAGAGGATCGTGGAGTTCATCCACACCTTCAAGTGCCGGGATCGGTATGGGCGGGAGCACCATGGACTCCTCACCCTCGAGGACTTTAGGGAGTACAGGGGGAGGATCGAGGAACCCGTCTCGGTGGACTACCGGGGCTACAGGGTCTACAAGTGCGGCCCCTGGACCCAGGGACCTGTCTTCCTCCAGCAGCTCAACCTCCTCGAGGGCTTCGACCTAAAGGCGATGGGACACAACTCCGTCGAGTACCTCCACACCTGGATCGAGTGCGCGAAGCTCGCCTTCGCCGACAGGGAGCAGTACTACGCCGACCCCGACTTCGTCGACGTCCCCTTGGATGTCCTCCTCTCGAAGGAGTATGCGGCCGAGCGCCGTAAGCTCATCGACCCGGACCACGCGAGCATGGAGCTGAGGCCGGGGATGGTGGAGCCGAGGAGTCTCAGGGAGGGAGGTGGCGGGGAGGAACTCGACCTCGACACGGTCCAACTCGACGCCGTAGATCGATTTGGGAACATGGTCTCGGCGACGCCGAGCGGGGGGTGGATACCCTCCTCCCCCGTAATCCCTGGGCTGGGCTTCCCCCTGGGGACGAGGGCCCAGATGTTCCACCTGGACCCGGGGCATGTGGAGAGGCTTGAGCCGGGGAAGAGGCCGAGCACGACCCTGACGCCGAGCCTCGTGACGAGGGATGGGGCGCCCTACATGGTCTTCGGGACGCCGGGCGGGGACAGGCAGGACCAGTGGACCCTTCAGTTCTTCCTTAACCACGTCGACTTCGACATGAACCTCCAGGAGGCCCTCGACGCGCCTCTTATCCACATAAACCACTTTCCAGGGTCCTTCTGGCCCCATGCTGCTCACCCCGGGGAGGTGGTCGTGGAGGACCGGATACCCGTCGAGGTGAGGGAGGGCCTCGCGGCGAAGGGGCATAAGGTCGTTGTGACCGGTGGTTGACGCCTTGGAAGGTGCCTCGCCATACGCTATGACCGTGAGAAAGGCATCATCTACGGCGCCGCCTCCCCGAGGACGCAGACGCCCTATGCCATGGGCTGGTAGCTCCCTTCACTATTTTTATAATCCGACCCCCACTATGGTATAGTGATGTGCCATGTCCTATAGGATCACAAGAGTTGGTGAGCTGAAGGTCGGGAACTACGTGATCATAGATGGGGAGCCCTGTGAGATCGTCTCCATCCAGAAGAGCAAGCCTGGGAAGCATGGGAGCGCGAAGTTCCGCTGCGTCGCCATAAGCCTCTTCGACGGCTCCAAGAGGAACTTCGTCAGCCCCGTCGACGCGAACATCCAGGTCCCCATCGTGGATAAGAGGAACGCCCAGGTCCTCTCCATCACCCCAGACACAGTCCAGCTGATGGACCTCGAGACCTACGAGGTCTTCGAGGTCATGATGCCGAGGGAGGAAGAGATCAGGTCGAAGCTGAGAGAAGGGGTCGAGGTCAGCTACTGGAAGATCATGAACCGAAACAAGATCATGAGGGTGAAAGGAGCCTAAAGGGAGACGCTAACGAGAAGATAGATATCAAGGACACCCTATAGAGAGCCCTTATCCCTCCTCACAACAGGATCGTGTGTTCATCCTTCCTCTTCCTACAAAGAGTTATGCGGATTTGACTTCCTGACCTACCTTAACTCTACAGAGCTCGTGGAATGATCGGGGAGATTTTTCTCCTCTTTCCCATCAAATAAAAAATATTTTATAATCTATCATCTCTAAAACAGAAATAAATGAAGCCCAAGTGCTAATTATGTTTCCCAACATCGAGTCCTGAGGAGGCCTTTTTAAGTAGTTATGACAGTTGTTCCAAACAGTAATACGAGGGGGTGAGATGGTTGTCAAGGTGGATTGGGAGGAGGCTGGCCAAACAGTTCGCACCCATGATCAAGCATGGATATGCGATTCAGGGGGCGTTGTGTAAGGCTTTCTATGAAAAATATGGAGATGAGGCCCTACCGATAATAGCTGAAGTCATGGGCAAGGCTGGTGTGGAGCAGGCGAAGATAGCCCAGAGCAGGATTAAAGGTAGAGATATGAAGGCCGTCGGTGAACTCTTCGGGATGTTCGAGATGATGGATATGCCGATAGAGATAGTAGAATTAACAGACGAGAGGATACACTACAGACATCCACCACCATGTCTCATGGGCCTAGAGGGGACATCTAAAGGGTTGTGTGAAGCCGTGTGTGCTGCTCGTGCCAAGAGCATAGTGAGCAGCATAATCGGAGAAGAGGTCGAGGAAGAGGTAATCAAATGCGTAGCAGAGGATGATGAATACTGTGATGTCATCATCTCCAAAAAGTAAAGAAAGGGGTTCAACATCTCTCCTCTCCCCTTTTATTTCTAGGATCCCTTAAGGATTTAACGTCAGGTTATTGTGCAAAAAACTTATAGAGAGAGGAGGGAGGTTATCTTGGTGAAACCTTGGATCTATTTATCCCCGCTGATTGGTTCATCAACCCCCAGATCCTGCTTGCCTGCTTGTCCTCCAGGTCCTACTTGACCTCCATGACCGAGTTAGTCGGTCATGGAGGTCGATACGTATGAGCGCCTGGTAGCTCCCTTCAAGGACTTCGTCGATCGGGTGGACGCCCTGAGGGTTCAGCTAAACACGGTCCTGGACGCCGTTAGGACCTATCTCAGCATCCAACAGCAGAGCCTCAGCCTTGAGGAGCAGAAGTCCTCAAAGGAGCAGCTGATTCGCCTCGTGAACCTACAGGAACTCCTGCATAAGCTGGAGATCCTGATCGTGGCGGTCTATATGACGGAGATGGCGAGGATCGTCTTCGAGGCCCTCTGGCACGAGATGGCGAATCTACTCACCGCCCTCTTCATACCCGTAGCCCTGCTCGCGGCGATCCTCATCGGGAGGCTACTCCACAGGGAACACTAATTCCTTTATCCGAGGGAAACACAGGTTATACCCAGCATTTAGAAAAACAGGGTCAATTAACCGTTACACTCGTCATACCAGGTAACATGAAATCCAAGATAATCGTAAGAGGCCACCGTTAGGTGGGTAATGGATAAATATTAAGTTGTAAAGAGGTGGTGGATTTTAGGGGAGTTTATGGGTAAAGAGTACGATCTCTTGATAAGGAACGCCTTGGTCGTCGATGGGACGGGGAGGCCTCCCTATAGGGCCTCTATCGCCGTCGAGGGTGACAAGGTCGCTGAGATCGGCGAGGTGAAGGGGGATGCGAGGAGGGAGATCGACGCCTCTGGCCTGATCGCCGCCCCCGGCTTCATAGACGCCCACAGCCACGCCGATGGGACCATCCTCTTCTACCCGAAGTGTGAGAGCTACGTGATGCAGGGCGTCACCACCTTCGTCGGGGGGCAGTGCGGTATCTCCCCGGCGCCCCTCGGGGATCTGATACCGCTCCCCGGCATCGCCAGCGACTACATCCATGAGCTTGAGCCCTTCAAGTACTACCCTGAGAAGAGGCTCTTCCCGAGGGAGCAGGTCAACGAGCTCATGAAGGAGAAGTTCGGCTGGACGGTGGACTGGGAGACGATGGGGGACTTCTTCAAGGTCGTGGAGAAGAGGGGGATCTCCAT
>PIYN01000011.1 GCA_003601775.1 Candidatus Bathyarchaeota archaeon | reverse complement strand
GAGGTGGAGGAACCTCCTCCTCCCAGCCTCCAGGGAGGCGCCCCTGACCCCGATCCTCTCCAGGCTCCTGAGGAAGGCCTCCTCCGCCATGCGCTGGGTCTCCCCCACGATCTTCGAGGGGATCACCCTGTACCCCCTCTCACGGAGGACCTCCCGGACCCTGGAGAGGACGTAGCCCGTGCAGATGTGTATCGGCTCCTCGGGGCCCGCCCCCAGGGCCTCCAAGCCCTCGAGGACGATCTCCACCGCCTTCTCCAGGTAGAGCTTCTCCCTGAACCTCCTCCCCTGGAAGAGGTCGACGGGGATCTCTCCCACGAAGGTCTCCCCTGTCTCAACCCTCCGCAGGAGGATGATGACACCCCCGACGAGGTCGCCCCAGCCCGCCTAACGCCCGCCTCAGCGGGTATCGTCCACCTCGACGACCATCAACCCAGACCTACCCGTCTCTCACCCCTTAAACCGACCTCCACCTGCTATAAAGGATTAGCGGAGGCCCCCTTGATCATGGAGATGGACTCGACGGGGGTGGGGTCGACGCCATAGAGGACCGCGAGGTAGGTGCTGGCGACGTCGCCGAGGAAGACAAGGGAGAGGACCCTCGCCAGCCTCCCCTCCCCCCTCGCCCAGACCTCCCTCAGGACCCGGACCCTCCCCTCCAAGAGACCCCTCATCACATCCATCTTCGCCCTCAGCCTCGGATCCTCCTCCCCATCCCTGAGGAAGACCGCCGAGAGGGAGCCCAGCAGCTCCCTCGGACCCTCGTAGCCCACGACGTCGTTATGGAAGGCCTCGGGGAGGACCGCCCTATAGGCGGGGACCTTGCTGTTCTCGTTGAACTGCGTCTTCATCCTCAGGGCGACGCCGGAGTACCCCCTCGGCGCATAGACCACCGGGATGGTATGGGAGAGGCTTAGAGCGAGGAGCTTCGCGGGGTTATCCGCCTGGGGAGTCTCAGGCGCGACCTCCCTCCTCAGCCCCCTCAACACCCTGAGAGCCTCCTCTAACTCCTTCTCCAGGCCGGATACCAAGGCCATCTCATCGAGAATAAGGGCTAAGGGGAGGAAGAGGTAGGGGAGGGCGGCCCTCGGGGCGAGCCCCCTTGGAAGCCTGAGGCAGGGAACCCCATGCCTGGCGCTCATCTCCCCCAGGCGCCCACCCGACGTCACCGCTATCGTCCTACACCCCCTTGAGACGGCGTCCTGGAAGGAGCTCAGGGTCTCCTCGGTGTTCCCCGAGTAGCTGACGGCGAAGACGAGGCTCATCTCATCGATGAAGGATGGAAGTTGATACCCCCTTGAGACGTGGATCGGTATGGGCGAGGAGCCGAAAAGCCAGTCCCTGAGGAGCTCCCCCCCTATGGCGGATCCCCCCATCCCAGCGACGACCAGGGCGCTCGGCTCCTCCTCAAGGAGCCCCTTAACTTCCCCGCGCTCCAGGAACTCCTCGGCGAGCCTCCGGGCATTTAGAAGGGCCTCGGGCATGGACATCTGGACCTCCAGCATCCCGCTTCTATCGACCGTCTTCACCCTCTCCAGGTCGTCCAAGGGAGCCTCCAAAGGTCGATCACCCCCTTACTTTAGGAAAAATTAAGATAAAAGAAGTTCCCATGTCCTATTGGATAGCGGTTGTTCAAGATCTTCGGGAGGCAGAGGAAGAGGCTGAGCCTCAAGGAGATAAGGGCGGGACTCAACTCCCTCTGCGTGAACCTCATCAGGTACAGCGAGATGAGGAGGCTGAGGCTGGCATCAGAGGAGGAACTCAAACTCAGGCTGGAGATGAGCCTCTCCGACCTCAAGGACCTCAAGGCCCTAACGGATGACCTGGGCAACGATAACCCCTACCCCAAGCAGCTCATCCACTCCCTCCAGGTGATCCGAGCCTACGCCATCGTCGCCGGGGTCGAGGGGGAACCCTTCATCGAGGAGAACTACGAACGGATACTCAGGTCGGCGAGGTGGTGTCTATCAGAGATCGAGAAGACACAGCCTCCATCAAGGACCGAGGCCTGAGAGCAACTTAAAGAGAGAGTTCTTGAGCCTCCTTCCCGAGGCGAGTGGTGATTCACCGACCCTTCCGTCCTTAGAGGTTTAGGGGATGAGGCCACCGATAAGGGGAAAGAGGTAGTCTGTGACGAGCCTCGGGTAGACGCCGAGGATGACGGATATCACTGCGAGTATCAGCAGGGGGACCGTCATGATGGGGGGGGCCTCCTCTACCTCTTCCAGATGCTCGGGGAGGGGGCCGAAGAAGATACGTCGGACAGTCCAGAGGGCGTAGCCGACGGTGATGACGGTCATGATGATTGAGGCGACGGCGATGACCAGCATCTCAATCGAGTGCTCCAAGGCCGCCGTGAAGACCCCTGAGAAGATGATCCACTTGGACATGAAGCCTACCGTCGGGGGGACGCCAGCGATGGCGAAGAAGCCTAGGAGGCAGAGAGTTGCCGTTAGGGGCATCCGATCGGCGAGGCCGCCTAGCTTCTTGATGCTCCTCGTCTCGGCCTGGGTGATGAGCATCCCCGCGACGCAGAAGAGGATGCACTTCCCGAGGCCGTGGCTGACATAGTGGAACATCGCCCCTGTCACGCCATAGGCGTTGGCGCAGCTGAGGCCGAGGAAGATGTACCCCATCTGGCTCACACTGGAGTAGGCGAGGAAGCGCTTCACATCATCTTGGGCCAGGGCCATGAGGCCCCCGTAGACCATGGTGACGAGGGCCCAGAGGGAGAAGGCGAGGCTGAAGCGGCTGAAGACCTCGTTCATCGGGATGACGACGAGCCTCGCGGCGGCGTAGGCGCCGATCCCTATCATCGCAGGGCTCAGTAGGGCGCTTATCGGCGTCGGGGCCTCGGCGTGGGCGTAGGGGAGCCAGATGTGGAGTCCGAAGACAGCCATCTTCACGAAGAAGCCGATGAGGATGGCGAAGGCGATCCAAGGGGCCATGGGGGCCGCGACGACGCCCGATAGGTCGGAGATCTCGAAGCTCCCGGTGATCCAGTAGGAGGAGAGGATCCCGGCGAGGAGTATGACGGCGCCGACGTGGGTCCAGAGGAAGTACATCATCCCGATGCGCTCCCTCTCCCCGTAGCCGTAGTTGTTGATGAGGGCCCAGGAGGGCACCAGCATCAGCTCGTAGAAGAGGTAGAACTGGATGAGGTTCGTCGCGAGTACCGTCCCCAGCATCCCTATGGCGTAGAGGAGGTAGAGCGCGTAGTAAGATGCATAGACGGTTGGGGAGGGCTCATGCCCCTCCTCATGGAACCTATGTTCCATATAACGTATGGAGTAGACGGCGACGAGGAGGCAGAGGAGATTTATGGTGATCGCCATCCAGATGCTGAGGCCGTCCGCCTTCAGCCCAAAGGTGAGGCCTGCGAGGGGCGCCCAGGAGTAGACCTCGACGATGGAGATGCCCTCCCTTATCCTGTAGGCGACGCTGAGGAGGAGGAGCAGCGTGTAGAGTAGGGGTAGAGCCACCAACCAGCCGGTCTGCTTCCCGGCCTTCCTCCCTGCTAAATAGACCACTGGTGTGAACACCAAGGGGACCAATAGGACCTGTGCCAGAGCATACTGCATTCTACATACCTCCTAACATGAAGAATGATATCAAGACCAGTAGGGCGAGTATGATATAGAGGATGTTATAGGAGAGGACCCCGGTCTGAATCCTCTTAACCCGGTGGTAGACCCCCTCCGCGACCCGTGGGACTCCGACATTCAACCCCTTGTCGATGACCTCCACCTCGAGGGTGCCGAATATCCCCCTCCCTAACCATACCGTGAGACCGCTTACTGCATCGCTAATCTTATCCATAACCCCCTTCTCGAAGTACTTGAATACTGCCTCCTTAAGGTTCAGGAGTCCGTCGACAAAGACCTTGTAGTAGAGGGGGTTTATGTACCACCTATTCCAGAGGAAGGTATGAAGCCCCCTCAGGAGGGGTGAACTCTCCACCACCTCCCTTGGGTCGACCCTACGGGCGAGATAGAAGAACCACCCCGGTAGGCCCCCCAGGAGGAGCATCGCCACCGAGAGCCCTACAGCGGTCAGTTTCGTTCCTACCTCCACATGGGCGACGGGGAGGTGCATGTGTTCGAAGGTATGCTCGATCATGTGGTGTAGTTGCTCCTCGATGAAGACCTCAGGTGAGAGGGATGGGATGAAAAGACCGACGGCGGCGAGGACACCGATTACAACCATGACAGCGACGAGTATAGCGCAGGGAACCCACATGATGGGCTTCACCTCATGGACATGGTGTCCATGGTGCTCCATCTCTTCGATATGGTGGCTTGGATGCCCGTAAAAGGTGAGGGAGATCATCCTCAGGCTGTAGAAGAAGGTCATGGCGGCGCTGACGGCCCCGAGGGCGAGGAAGGCGATGGCGAGGGGTGTCCCAGCCGCGAGGCAGGAGAGGAAGACGGCGTCCTTGCTCCAGAAGCCGGAGAAGGGTGGGATGCCCGAGAGGGATAACGTGGCAAGGAGCATGAAGGCGTGAGTCAGCGGCATCCATCGCTTCAGGCCGCCCATGTCGAAGACGTAGATGGACTCGACTGCATGGATGACCGACCCGGCGCAGAGGAAGAGGGCTGCCTTGAAGAGGGCGTGGCTGACGAGGTGGAAGATGCCGGAGGTCAGCCCCAGGACGAAGCCCCCCTCACTCAGGCCCGAGACGCCGAGGCCGAGCATCATATAACCGATCTGGCTCACCGTGGAGTACGCCAGGATCTTCTTCAGCTCCAGGCTGACTATCGCCTGGGAGGCCGCGAGGAAGGCCGTGAAGGCCCCGATGAAGGCTATGACGATGAAGAAGGTCTGCGCCTCAGTTATGTGGAGGCTCCATCGACCGATGTAGAAGATTGGGGAGACGCGGGCGACGAGGTAGACCCCGGCCTTGACCATCGTCGCGGCGTGGATCAGGGCGGAGACTGGGGTCGGACCCGCCATCGCCTCAGGCAACCACTCGTGGAGGGGGAACTGAGCAGACTTCCCTATAGGCCCGCCCAAGAAGAGGATCGCCGTGAGGGAGAGGAGCCCAGGGACGGCTGCCATGGCCTGGAGCCAGCCCTCCGAGTGATGGATGAGTTCGAGGAAGTTGAAGGTTCCAGCGTAGTGATAGATAATAAAGATGGCGGCGAGGAGGAAGACATCGCCGATGCCCGTGACGACGAAGGCCTTCATCCCACAGTGGGAGGGGGGGAACATAGGGGTAGGGGGCGGTCCCCCAAGCCACCTCTCCTTGGAGTCTCGGTAGTAGAACCCTATGAGCCCGTAGCTACATGTGCCGACGCCCTCCCACCCTATGAGGACTTGGATGAGGTTGTCTGAGAGGACGAGGAGGAGCATGCTCCCGATGAAGAACTGGAAGAAGAACCAGTAGCGGGTGAGGCAGGGGTCGCCCTCCATATATCCGAGGGAGTAGATGACGATGAGGAAGGAGATGAAGGCGACGACGTTCGCCACGATGATGCTCAGGGGGTCGACGAGGACCCCGACCTCTAAGGCACCACCGCTTGGGAACACAATCCATTTTGCGATCTTTAGGTCGTGGCTTCCCCCTGAGAGGAGCAGGGGGATCATGGAGGTGGTTGAGATGACGGCTGAGAAGGAGAAGGCCACCGCCATGTAGTCCCGTAGCTTCTCGTTGATCTTAGCGAAGAGGGGGGTCAGTAGGGCCCCTATGAATGGGAGGATCCAGCAGAGGAAGGGACCGGGGTACTTGAGCAGGAGTTCAAGTGGCTCCATTTAGACCCCCCGTTAATCTTCCATAGATTAAATGAGGTATTATATAAAACATATCCCCCAAAGAGGATTGTCCTTATATATCACCCAGTTCTCCTCATGGATTTTGAAGTAAGATGATTATCGGGGTTGGATGGATTCTAAGAGAATGGTAAGGACTGTCATAAAGGAAGGTGAAAGAAGAGAAAATGCTGTTGATAACGACTGCATCTATGTTAAAGGGGTGAAGAAGACATGATGGTGAGGCGATAACTGATGGAAAGTTAGCTGCAATTACCAACCTCTGATGACAATATTTGAAGTGTTTAGGGTCTAAGTATTGTAGAATGAGTATTAACAAGATAGTTGATAGGATGGCAATCGCTAGAGGTATGAACCTAATAACTTTGAGATGTACACGTAAAACCTATACCTATTTAATAATCCATCGCATATAATTATAAATGCTTGAAGGAATCAAGCTTTGGTGCTGAGAGACCAAATCGGTGCTTGGCTTAGAAGTTGCGAGAAAGTTGCTATATTGGGAGTAGGGAACCCTATGCGAGGAGACGATGCTATAGGTATGGAGATAGTTAAGCTGCTTAAGGGAAGAGTTCCGAAAAAGGTGAAGCTCTTGGAATGCCAAACTGTTCCGGAAAATTTCATGAGAGAGATAAGGCGGTTTAACCCTACGCATGTGTTAATAATTGATGCAGCACAGCTTGGAGCGGAACCTGGGGAAGCGAGGCTTGTTGCACCTGATGAAATACTGGGGATGGCCTTATCTACCCACCAAATACCGCTTTCCATCCTAGCTGAAGTTATCGAGAACATCGTAAACGCAAAAGTCATGATCCTGGGCGTACAGCCCAAAAGTATAGAATTTAGAGAAGAACTAACGCCAGAACTCCAAGAGGCGTCAGAAAGAATTGCAAACATTCTCGTAGATATCTTAGACAAACTCGTTAGGTAGATATTTCACTTTAAAGGTGAACCATTACTCGCGCTTGATCCCAAGAGGAAACCGATGATTTGTGGAAAGAAACCCGCGTGAGTTCCATGTCCGAAATCTACTTTGCCACGTTGCCCTTAATCTCGATGACTCTATTTTCTGTGGCCAAGCCCATTTCTAAATTCAGCCTCTAAAGCCTAAATCCTTCACTCCTTAGTAAATTTTAATATAGTGTCTTCCTGGGTGTAGCAGGCTAACTCGTACTCTTGGGTAAGCTTGATGGCTTTTTTTGGGCAGACCTCCTCACACTGGGCACAGAACACGCATCTGCCCAAGTAAAATGTGATACCCTTAACGTCCTTGCCC
Source organism: Candidatus Bathyarchaeota archaeon (assembly GCA_003601775.1). GTDB lineage: Archaea > Thermoproteota > Bathyarchaeia > TCS64 > PIYN01 > PIYN01. The sequence goes on along the minus strand of PIYN01000011.1, from coordinate 32,702 downwards.
CTGCCGTCGAGTTCTATAGCGAATGCCGGGCAAACCCGGGCGCAGAGACCGCACCCTATGCACCTGTCAGCGTACCACATATGTTTTGCTCTGAGCCCCTCAACCGGGGGGAACTTCTCGAAGGGATAAACGAGTGTAGCAGGTTTCTTCGTCAAGTTTTTCAAGAGTTCAGGTTCCATAGCCATTCTACATCAACACCGCCATCAATTCAATAGCAAGTATGTATAGGAGGGAGAGGGGAACCAAATTCTTCCACATCCAGTTGATCATCTGGTCTATCCTATATCTCGCGAACAGGGCTCTGAGGTTGGATATTATCATGACACATAATATCGTTTTCAATAGGAACCAAAGGGCAGGTGGGATTGGCCAAGGCCCTAGAGGTCCGCCTAGGAATAGCGAGGTCATCAGGGCGGAAGCCGCGACGAGTTTGATGTCCCCCCCAAGCCTTAATAGGGCAAGTTTCTTACCGCTATACTCTACCTGCCATCCCCCAACTATCTCAGTCTCGGCCTCGGGTATATCAAAGGGCACCTTTTCTAGTTCTGCAAGCATACAGATGGTGAATATTCCAAAGCCCAAAGCCAATACGGAGGCCTTCGCGATCCCAAGCGCCAATGAGAACTCAGTCGGGTTCTCTAGAAAGAGACTCATACTCCTGCCCTGCCACGCAACTATCCCGCTTAGGGATAGACTCTTAGCGAGTATTGCAGGTCCAACAGCTGCAACCCCCATGGGGATCTCATAAGATAACATCTGGAGAGACGTTCTTAACCCGCCGACGGTACCGAATCTGTTGAGGGAACCCCAGCCAGCCATGAAGACCGATAGGACAGTTAGGGTGAAAAGGAATAAAATAACAATTAAGTCACCCTCGAAACTTATGTACGCCTTCGGTCCTATTATAGGAACCATAAACATGACTGTTAGAGGGATCGCAAATAAGATAATCGGCACAGTAGCGAACACCACGCTGTCAGCAGCCTCTGGTGTTATATCCTCTTTTGCCAGCAGCTTTATCAAGTCCGCCAAGGGCTGTAGGATCCCCTTCCAACCTGTATGCAGTGGTCCTATTCTATTCTGAAGTCGCGCGAAGAATTTTCTATCCACCCATTCGGCGAATAAAGCATAAAAGATTAGGAATAGGAATCCCGGGAAGACCAGGATCTGACCTATTTTTATTATGAGTTCTGTTGATACCATTTCACTCCATACCTCCTAAGTTGCTCATCAGTCCATACCCACCGCTTGTCTGTATTTACATCAACAAAAGCTATTCGATCAGCACAGCAGAGGCAGGGGTCTATCCCCGCTATGACTATGGGGACATCTGCTATGTACCCCCCCTTAAGCATCTCACAGACGGCCAGTATGTTTCCAAGAGTCGGGGCCCGTACCTTGTGCCTGTAGGGCTTCATCCCCCCATTAGACCTAGTGTAGTGTATAAGTTCACCTCTCGGAGCCTCGACTAGGCTCACGACTTCGGCCTCAGGGACTCTCATTAACGGGGAGACCACCTTCCTTATTGGGCCGTCAGGCATATGATCTAAGCAGTATCGAACTATATTTATGCTCTCCAGAACCTCGTCAACACGGACTAGAATCCTGCTTGTAACATCACATCCATCGTAGGTTATAACGTTAAAGGGTATCTCATCGTAGACGAGGTAGGGGTCGTCCGCTCTTACATCGGTATTTATGCCACTCGCCCTCGCTACTGGTCCAACAGTACACAGGGCTACGGCCTCCTTCGGCGTTAGGACTCCAACCCCATCTCCCCTATTATGAATGGTCTTTTCGTTTAAAATTAGCTCCTTATAGTATTTGGTTCTCTTCTCAAGCACATTGCACCCTTTCTTGATCTCATTCACCTTCTCAGGGGGTATGTCCCTTCTAACCCCGCCGATGGTTGGCATAGCATAGTGCACCCTGTTACCCGAGATCAACTCAAGCAGATCCATTACAACTTCTCTGTCCCGCCATATATAGAAGAAGAGTGTGTCGAAACCCACTTCGTGAGCCGCTATGCCGAGCCAGAGGAGATGGCTGTGAATCCTCTCAAGTTCGGCCGTGATGACCCTTATGTACTTGGCTCGCTCAGGGATCTCCAAGCCCATGGCTTCCTCTATACACTGGGTATAGCAGGTCGTGTGAGCACACGAGCATATACCACATATACGCTCGACTAGGTAGAGACCCTGAAGATATGTTCGGCTTTCCATGGCTTTCTCTATGCCTCTGTGATTATAGCCCATCCTAACATCCGCGTCTACAACATACTCCCCGTCAACCTTAATCAAGAATTTCTCAGGCTCCTTGAGGGCTGGATGCTGTGGTCCTACGGGTATTATGAACTCAGTCTCCTTCATTCTCAGCCAACCTCTTCCTAATCTCTTCAACTTTCCACTTCTTTAGAAGCGGACGAATATCCTCAGGCCAATTGTCGGGGATGACAAGAGGCGCGAGGTTGGGATGTTCTTTGAAGTTAACCCCTAAGAGGTCGTGGACCTCCCTCTCGTATATTGAGGCCCCTGGAATTATACCCGATATAGTCGGGAGGGAGGAGTTCTTCATATCTGTCTTCACCTTAAGGGAAAGCGTAATACTCTCCCTGCCTCGCCTCGTGAGGTGATATACCACCTCAATTCCGTCTCCAACATCGACCCCGCTTATCGTCGTAACATGCCCGAAGCCGTTCTCGGCCAGATGCTTAACCGCATCTATTAGTTTATCCGCCTTAACCGTAACGAAGATCCTTCTAGCCCTTGGAATCTTCCAGTTAATCACATTTTCGTCCCCAATGTCTAACTTGAGGGCCTCGACGATTTTAACATGGTCTTCGCGTTCCATATCTCCACTTCACCTTTTAGTAACCCAGTTTCTTCAGCAACTTTACAATACCATCTATTATTGCTTCAGGCTTGGGCGGACATCCTGGGATATAGGCGTCTACTGGGAGGGCATTATCAACCCCTGTGACGTTGTAGCACCCTTGGAATACGCCTCCGCTTATCGCACATGAGCCTATAGCAACGACGAACTTGGGCTCTGGCATCTGCTCATAGATTCTAATGAGCCTATCCCTAACCTGTCTAGTGACAGCACCCGTCACCAATAGAACATCCGCGTGCCTAGGACTTCCCTTAAGGAGCGCGCCGAACCGCTCTATATCGAACCTCGGGGTTAATGCGGCAACAAGCTCTATGTCACACCCGTTACATCCTCCGGTTGAGAAGTGTATCACCCAAGGAGACCTTGTCCTAGCCCAGTTAACTATTCCCAAATTCACCACCTCGCGAGGGGGAGGACAAGCATGACGGAGGCGAAGACTATAAGGGCGTAGAGGGCGGGCAGTATCCCAGGTCTAGCCAGAGATGTCGCTAATACGACGGCCAGAATGTCGAATACCATGAAGAAAATCGTGTAGAGGAAGAACCTTTCCATGTTTACCTGCAACCTAACGGGTGGGAAGTCTTCCCCACAGGCGTAGGGGGCAAGCTTTCCAGGAGTCTTCGTGCCCTTCGGGGCAATTCTAGCACCTATCCAGTAAAATATTAGTCCGATTAAAAGTGATAAAGTGAATATAAACGGAATGGAAGTCAACACCCTCTCCCACATCTCTACTCCCTCAGCCCAGTTCTCTTATAGGAAGAGATTATTGTTGTTAAATATTTTTCCCCAACCTATGTGTAGCGGATTTGGTGGGGCAAAAGAATAAATATTAAGTAGAGAGAAGTTGAAGGATAAAAATTAAAAGGGAGGCATGGGATTGCTCTTGGAAGACCTGGCTCATCTCGTCCTCCTAGCCTTGGCCATTGTTATGGGCGTGCTGACAGTCGAGGCTGAAGAACTCCTCTATGCGGCCATGAGCTTTTTGGGCATGTGCGTGGCTCTTGGAATCCTCTACTGGCTCTTACACGCTCCCTACGTAGCCGTCTTTCAGTTGGCAATATACGCCGGAGCCCTTGTCGTTCTGTTTGTTTCCGTCATAATGTTGACCAGGAGGGAATGAGAAATGAGTAAGTATTATACGGCTATGGGTGCGGCACTCACGGTCTTTATGATAATAATCATCGCCTACACTACGGCGCTATATGGCGCAATTTTCCCAGAGCCCGTAATGAGTGAAGAGCAACTTGTAACCACAACTGGGGAGGGTGAGATTATCCACTCAATGAGCGGATTCCTCTGGGATTATAGGAGCCTAGATCTGCTCATGCAGCCTTTCGTCCTGTTCGCGGCGGCCAGTGGTTGCGCAGCCATGTTACGGGTTATCAGGAGGAGAAGTTAATGCTCGCTATCCATGTCTACCTAACTGCGGTCCTCTTCCTCTCCCTTATAGGGCTGTACAGCATGGCCTTCAAGAGGAACATGATCCGCATCCTGCTTGGTCTAGAGATTATCCTAAACGCCGCCAACCTGAGCTTCATAGCCTTCTCCGCTAGATTCACTGGTCAAGTTGATCTGCTTGGTCAATCCATAGTTGTTATGTCCATAGTCCTTGGTGGATGTGTCGTAGCGATTGGGCTCTCCATGGTCTTGAACGCCTATAAGCATTACAAGACACTGGACGTTAGGGAGCTCAGGAGGCTGAAGTGGTGATGGTGTTGTCTGAGTTTCTCCCATACCCGCTTATCTCCCTACTCGCAGGTGCTATGGTAGTCCTATTTGCAGGGGTTCTTGAGGAGCGCCTAGGACAGGGCAGGACTAAAGAGGCCCTCTCGGTGATCTTCATAGCCTTGGCTCTCATTGGCTGCCTAATCCTATACAAGGATGTCACCTCACAACCTCTGGGAGTTATGGTACTATCAATAGGTGCAGAGCCTCCACTAGGCGCCTGTTTTGAGATAGACCTGCTGAGCGTCTTCATGACCTTCTCAGTCGTCTTCCTTGGACTATTCGCGGTTGTCTACTCCTTCAGGTACATGGAGCACGACACTAGGCTTGCCGAGTACTACTCTTTGCTCCTGCTCATGATGGCTGGCATGGTCGGCGTAGCCTTGGCCGGAGACTTCTTCACTTTCTTCATCTTCTGGGAACTCATGTGCATAAGCTCCTATGTCCTAGTTGCCTTCAGGAGGGAGCTTTGGGGTCCCATAGAGGCTGGGTTCAAGTACCTCACCATGAGCGCCTTGGGTGGCGTCCTGATCTTCCTCGGGATGTCCCTGTTGTACGGAATGGCTGGGAACGTGAACTTTGCGTACATGAGCGTAGGGATAGACTGGGGGACAGCCGGCGTCTGGGCATATCTCGCCTTCATCTTACTCTTCCTAGGGTTCGGAATCAAGGCGGCTATTGTGCCGATGCACACGTGGCTTCCAGACGCCCATCCAGAAGCTCCGAGCCCCATAAGCGCCATGCTATCAGGCATTGTTATAGAGACAGGCCTATATGGTCTCGTGAGGATTCTCTTCGTTGTTTTCCTACCAAATGCGGTCCTTCTACCCAGAGGTCCAGAGACATTCAAGTACGTAGTTGCCGTCTTCTCCGTCCTTACAATGACTATAGGCAACATAATGGCACTACTTCAGAAAGACATTAAACGCCTTCTGGCATATTCGAGCATCGCCCAAGTGGGGTATATGCTCGTGGGAGTGGCCAGTGGGACTACCTACGGGCTCTTAGGATGCTTCCTGCACGTGTTCAACCACTCCCTGATGAAGGGGCTCGCATTCCTTGCCTCAGGAGCCATGGTGTATAGGATTGGAACCAGGAATCTTGATGAAATGAAGGGCCTCGGACACTATATGCCTGTAACGACAATGGCCCTTGCCATATCTCTATTGGGACTTGGCGGAGTCCCCTCCACGAATGGCTTCGTGAGTAAGTTCATCCTTTTCGGCTCTGCACTGGCACCAGGGGTCAACATGTGGTGGCTCACCCTCATAGGCGTTCTCAACAGCGCCTTCTCCATGGCATATTACTTGCCAATCATAATAAGGCTTATAACAAAGCCGGCAGAGAAATCCTCGGAGCTAAAGGAGGCACCCATCTTAATGCTCATACCGATGTGCATCATGGCCATCCTGATCATAGTCTTCGGGATCTATCCTCGCCCCGTTCTCCAGCTTGCTGACAGCGCATCTAAGGCGTTGATCGAGGGGTTGCAGGGCTACATCAGTAAGGTCATCCCATAGGGGATACCTGATTTTTTTAATTATTGTTTATAGAATCTCATTTCGAGGTACATTTCCTAAGGAAATCATGTGAGGAAGACGGAGTACGTTATATCCATTTGTTAGATGTATCAAGAAAAAATAGAGGAAAGCACTAGTTATTCCCGCTTTACTTTTGTTATCTTGAAGGTGACTAAATTAGTTCGGTCTGGGCACTTGAAGATGAATTCGTCCTGACTTTTATACCGGGTTATCCTACCGCCCATGACTAGTGTCTTCAGGGTGGGAAGAGCTGATAATCGCTGTAAGCACAGATTCCATTTGTCTTATTGTATTTATCTCAAAGGTGCCTCCCACCTTCATAACCCGCGCCACAGGACCTCTTCTCACTAACGACCTTGGTGATGTGAGATCGGCTTCATCCAAGCATAATAACCACCAAGGAGATTCAACAAGCTTTGAAATAAGATAAATATCGTGCACCCTCATGGAAAGGATTATGAGAATTCCATCCCACAGTTAGAGGGGTAACATGATCGGGACTCTCATCTTAGCCGGTGGTAGTGGAGATAGGATCGGGAAGAAGAAACCCCTCCTAAACCTTGGGAACAGAAGCCTCATATCCTATGTCATCGAGGTAGCCCTGGAATTCTCCGATGAGATCTACGTGGTCATAAATAGAGGAGATGATATCGAGGGCTTCCGAGACAGACTTCCAAGCCGAGTGGAGGTCGTTAGGGATATCACCCGCGGGAAGGGGCCCCTAGTTGGCATCTACTCAGGCCTCAGGCATCTCCGTTCAGGTTACTCGGCTGTCCTCCCCTGTGATTCACCCTTTGTTAAAGTGGATGTGATGAGGCTCCTTATGGAGAAGGCAGAGGGGTTTGATGCGGCTATTCCCCTCTGGCCTAACGGCTATATTGAACCCCTTCACAGCGTCTACAGAGTCGAGGCAGCCCTGAGGGCGGCGGAAGAGGCAATTGGAGAGGGGGAGTTACGGGTGCAGAACATGGTGGAGAGGCTGGGGAGGGTGGCGTATATCCCGGTGGAGGAGTTCAAAAGGTTCGACCCTGGGCTCCTCACCTTTTTCAACATAAATACCCCTGCTGATCTGAGGAACGCCGAGAAACTCTTGTCCACCTCGTCACCTTCAGGGTGACAAGACCTCGCTCTGGACAGCTGGCTCAGGGGCGATTCGCTCAGATCCATAAATAAGGGCGAGCCCGCCCCGGACAAGGAGATCGAGGAGTTCTATGCCTCCTTTGAGAGATGGAAGGGCTTAGTGCTGTGGCTCGACATGACGGGGGAGTCCCTGATGAAGACCAGGGGGTCTCTTAATGCAGGGCTGCTAAAAGGGGTTCGATCTGAGCAGATGGTTCGGGGAGACGTGATGAACCTACGCCTCTTCTCACCCCAATCTCTGAAGGAGAGGGATAGAGAGGAGTTTACCCTCTCTCTCCTCAGGTTTCTCTCGGCGACTGCTGGCGTAGCCTAGTAGGAGGGAGGAGATCATGGAGAGGAGGGTGGGGTCCTCAGAGAAGAGGGCCACATCGCTCTCAGACTCCACCTCGAGGCTATTTGGGATCATCTTCATGAGCATGAATCGAGAGTGGTCGATGCCTACGTACAACAGAGGAAGCCTGAAGTCGACGCTCTCGACATCACAGATGTAGCTGAGCTCCCTGGCAAGGAGCTGCTTCTCCGGGTCCAAGGGGGATAGGAAGTTGACCTTAACGCCCTCCTCCTTCAATTTATCGAGGATCTTGTTCGCCACCTTGAAGAAGAGCACCCCGCCGTTCTCGTTCGTCACGATCTCAACGGACCTCCTCGCATCCAGGAGAAGCCTCCTCATCCTCTCCAGTATCCTCCTCCGCCCCCGAATGGTCCAGACATCCACCTTCCTCGGGACCACCCGTTCCCTCCTACGCCTATAGGCTTCAGTCAGGGTTCTCAGGAGGGACTCGAACTCCTCAGCCCGCTTCTTGACGAGGAGGAAGATAGGCCTGAGTGAGACATCAGGTGACACGGCCATGAAGCTCTTAGGCCTGCCCGGCACCTCCATAACGAGCCCCTGTTCTATGAGCTTCTTCAGGGTGTTGTAGACCTTGGATCTCGGCACATCGCATGTCAGGCTTAACTTCCTTGCCCCCGCGACCCCAAGGTCGATGAGGGCGAGGTAGACCTTCGCCTCATACTCGGAGAGGCCGGTATACTCAGCGACCTTCGACCAAGATGAGAGCGTGGTCTCCAATTCAAACACCTCCAGATAGAGGAGTTAATACCCCCATCGGTACAAGGAACATAGTGCAAGATCTATCTCCAACTCGATGTATCGAAAATCTGTATTTAAACATTTTTATTTGTAATATCGAGTATAAATGAGACAGAGGGCTTATATCCTCCCCTGAGGGAGAATTTCTAAAATTCCTCGCCAAGGACCTCCGCGACACGGTCTAAAAGCTCGTAGAGCGTCGGCCTGACCCCCACCTCTATATCTCCCGCCTCCTCCAATAAGGCCAGGGCCTCCTCCCTCTCCAACCTTATGATGATAGAGGCCCCAGCGACCGAGACCTCCACCCCGTTCACCTAATAGTAATTGTCCTATTTCTCCTAGATATCCTTAAAAATTTACAGAGATTCAATTATAGCAAGTGTTTAAATTGGACTCGGAGAAGATTTTGAATAAAGGGAGAAGGGTTCTGGCGAGTTCTGTGATCACGAGGAATTATCAGATCACCATGCCGAGGCGTGTACGTGCCCTCTTCCGATTTGAGGAGGGTGACTTGGTTCTGTTTGTTGTGGAAGATGGGAAGTTGATTATTGAGAAGGGATAAAGCGGTTTTTTGGAGGGAGGATCGAGGGTTCTCATCGCGATGGTAGCTCTCTTCATCGCCTCTTCTGGGCTCCAGCACCTCACTGGGTCTGGGATCCTTTGACCCCGCTAGGTTCTGCATCGACCTCGTCGCGGTCTTCACCTTCACGGTCGATCAGTGCCTCTTCGCCTGAGCGCCCTATCCCAAACCGATTGATGCTTCAATAGGGGAAAGTAGAAAAGAGAGTTAGCCCCCCTCTTGAAGAGGAGGCCTCGACATGAAGGATGTGATTAAACTCGAGCATGGGGGCGGTGGGAGGCTGATGCGGGAGCTCGTCGAGGAGGTCATCATCCCCGCCTATAGGCGTAACAGGGTGGAAGGCGGCATCGGGCTACCTGAGATGGACGATGGCGCGACAATCCCTATAGACGGCTGCAACATCGTCTTCACGACGGATGCTTACACGGTGAGGCCTCTCTTCTTCCCGGGGGGCGATATAGGGAGGCTCGCCATCTGCGGGACCGTGAACGACCTCGCCGTGATGGGAGCAGCCCCTCTGGCCCTCGCGACCTCCATCGTCCTGGAGGAGGGACTCCCCATCGAGGTGCTGAGGAGGGTGGTGGACTCGATGAATCGGTCCCTGGAGGAGGTGGGGGTCCCCCTCATCGCCGGGGATACGAAGGTCGTCGAGCATGGGGAACTGGACAAGTTGATGATCAACGCAAGCGGCGTGGGCCTCGCCGAGAGAGTCGTCACTGACGGCGGCCTCAGGCCCGGGGACAGGATCATCTTCACGGGGACCATAGGGAACCATCAGCTCTCCCTCCTCTCCATCCGGGAGGGACTCCAGTTCGAGGCCCCCTTGGAGTCAGATGTGGCGCCCCTCTGGGATATGATCAGGGAGGTCCTCAGAGTCGGTGGGGTCACGGCGATGAAGGATCCGACGAGGGGGGGCGTGGCAGGCGCCCTCAACGACATGGCGAGGAAGTCAGGGGTCGATATCCTGCTCTGGGAGGAGGAGATCCCCATAAGGGGGGTGGTGAGGAGCGCCGCCGAGATGCTCGGCCTCGACCCCTTGGAACTGGCCAACGAGGGTGTCGCGATCATCGGTGTCGAGAGGGAGAAGGCCCAGGAGGTCTTGGAGGCCGTTAGGAGGGATAGGTACGGCAGGGATGCCGCGATAGTGGGGGAGGTCCTCGAGGGGAAGGGAAGGGTGATCCTGGAGACCCTCGTTGGGGGAAGGAGGGTCGTGAGGGAGCCCCTCGGCTCCCCCATGCCGAGGATCTGCTGAGGCCCTTGGGAACGATTTTATAGAGGCCTCCTCTCCATGGATTAGGGAGTTAGCATGACCCCACGGGGAACGGGTTGGTTCCTTTGAAGAGGAGAGCGATCGTCTCCATCTCAGGCCTCGTCCAAGGGATCGGCTTCAGGCCCTTCGTCTACAGGCTGGCCGTGAGGAGGGGCCTGAAGGGCTACGTGAGAAACCTGGGCGATGCGGGGGTCGAGATCGACGTGAACGGGGAGGAGGAGGCGATCAGGTCCTTTCTGAAAGATCTGAGGGAGGAGAAGCCCCCCATCGCCATCTACACGCAGATAGACGTGGAGTGGCTGGACTTCAGGGACGATTACTCGGATTTCAGGATAGACAACAGCGACCTGGGGAGGAGGGACGTCAAGCTCTCCATCATCCCCCCGGATATCTCCATCTGCGAGGAGTGCCTCAGGGACCTCTTCAACCCCAAGGATCGACACTACCTCTACCCCTTCACCTGCTGCGCCCTCTGCGGCCCCCGCTTCACGACGATAATCGACATCCCCTATGACAGGGAGCGGACGACCATGGCCGAGTTCCCCCTATGCCAGGAGTGCAGTCGGGAGTTCTACGACCCCCTCGACCGGCGCTTCAACGCCCAGACCATCTGTTGCCCCGAGAACGGCCCGAAGATGACCCTCTACGACCCGGAGGGAAACGTCGTGGATGAGGAGGACCCGATAAGGGTAGCGGCGGGGCTCCTCGAGGAGGGCTCCATAGTCGCGGTGAAGGGGATAGGGGGGATACACCTGGCGGTGAAGGCGGCGGAGGACGACCCGGTCCTCAGACTCAGGGAGAGGAGGAGGAAAGCAGAGAAGCCCTTCGCCGTCATGAGCCCCAGCCTTGAGGCCGTGAGGGGATACGCCCTCGTCTCCAAGCTGGAGGAGGAGCTGCTCACCTCCTACTCGAGGCCCATCGTCGTCCTCAGGAAGCGGGAGCCCTTCCCCCTCTCCGACGAGGTCTCCCCCGGCCTCCACACCGTCGGCGTGATGCTCCCCTACTCGGGGATACACTACCTCCTCTTCCACTACACAAAGGACCCCGCTCTTATAATGACCTCCGCGAACCTCCCCGGGGAGCCCATGATCATCTCCAACGAGGAGGCCTTCAAGAGGCTGAGAGGCGTGGCGGACTACCTCCTCCTCCACAACAGGAGGATCTGGGCAAGGTGCGACGACTCCGTCCTCAGGGTCATCGATGATCACCCCACCTTCCTGAGGAGGTCGAGGGGCTACGTCCCGATGCCGATAGAGCTCCCCTTCTCCTCACCCAGGAGGGTCGTCGCCGTCGGCCCAGAGCTCACCTCCACCGCCTCGATCTTGAAGGAGGATAAGTGCTACCTGACCCAGCACCTCGGCGACATAGAGAGCCCCGAGGCCCTCGACTTCCTACAGGAGGCCCTGAGACACCTGATGAAGCTCCTCAGGGTGGAAAGGCCGGAGGCGGTGGCCTGCGACCTACATCCAGGCTTCCTCTCAAGGGCCGTCGCGTCTGAGCTGGCTGAGGCGGCGGGGGCCCAGCTCATCGAGGTCCAGCACCACCACGCCCACCTTGCCTCCCTCATGGCTGAGAGCGGGATCAAGGCGGAAGATGAGATAGTGGGCATCGTCTGCGACGGATACGGCTATGGAAGCGATGGAGCCCCCTGGGGCGGCGAGATCCTCGTCGGGGGGTATATGGACTTCGAGAGGGTCGGGCACTTGGAGCCCCAGCCGATGCCCGGCGGGGACCTCTGCACCTACAGATATGGGAGGATGCTCCAGGGGATCCTCTATGGGGAGGTCCCCGAGGAGGAACTCAGGGACTTCCTCTCCAAGAACTGCCTGAAGGGCTTCGCCCTCGGCGAGAGGGAGATCGAGATGGTCTTCAATCAGCTGGAGAGGCGGATCTACACACCCATGACGACGAGCGCCGGGAGGCTCCTGGACGCCGTCTCCTGCCTCCTGGGCATCTCCTACACCAGGACCTACGAGGGGGAGGGGGCGATGAAGCTGGAGGCAGCGGCGGAGAGGGGCACCCCACAGCCCATCGGGCTTCCGCTTGAGGTAGAGGAGCGGAGAGGGAGGCTCGTCCTCAAGACCTCTCAGATGGTGCGGAGGCTCCTAGAGCTGAGGGACCAATATAGAATGGAGGATCTAGCCTACGCCTTCCAGGAGGCCCTAGCCGAGGGGTTGGCGGAGATGGCGTTGAGGGTGGCGGAGGATCGGGGTCTCAGGGTAATAGGCTTCACCGGGGGCGTCGCCTATAACGACATGATGACCCGGATAATACATAGGAGGGTGGAGGAGAGGGAGTACAGGTTCCTGCACCACAGGAGGGTCCCCTGCGGCGATGGGGGGCTCTCCCTGGGACAGGCGGCCGTCGCCGCCCTCACAACACTATAATCCGCTCTCGAGGGCCCAGATCCTGCAGGTCCCCTCGCTGCTGACCATGCAGGCCCCCTTGGGCTTCTCGGGGGTGCAGGCCTTCAGGAAGAGGGGGCACTCCCGAGGCGTGATCTTCCCGATGATGACGAGGTGGCAGCTGCACCCGGGGTAGATATCCCTGCCGGGCCCCACCTCTATGTCGTACCTCTTCCTCGCGTCCCGCTCGGAGAACTCCTCCCTGAGGCGGAGGGTGGAGGAGGGGATCACCCCTATCCCCCTCCACGCCCCGTCCACCGTCTCGAAGACCTCCTCGATGGCCCTCTGGGCCCTGACGTTCCCCTCATAGGTGACGGCTCGGGTGTACTCGTTCTCCAGCCTCGCGCGCCCCTCCCTGATCTGCCTCAGGAGCATGTAGACGGCCATGAGGACGTCGAGGGGCTCGAAGCCGGCGATGACAGTGGGCATCCCATATCGCTGGGGGAACCTCAGGTAGGGCTTCATCCCGATGATGGTGGAGACGTGGCCGGGGGCAATGAAGCCATCGATGTTCAGGTCCTCCATCCCGACGAGGAGCTCCATCGCCGGGGGGATGAGCCTGTGGCTGACGAGGAAGCTCAGGTTCTCAGGGCTTCTGGGTATCTCTATGGCGTTCATAGGCGCGGTCGTCTCAAAGCCTATAGCGAAGAAGACGAAATCGCGGCCCGGCTCCCTCCTCGCCATCTCCACGGCATCCCTCACGCTGTAGACGACCCTGACATCCCCGCCGAGGCTCTTCGCATCCTCCAGGGATCTCTCAGACCCAGGCACCCGATACATATCCCCAAAGGTCACCACGGTCACTCCATTCAACGCCAGCCACACTGCCTCGTCGATCTCCCTCGCGGGGACGATGCAGACCGGACAGCCGGGCCCGGCGATGACGGAGACCCTCTCCGGGAGGAGGGCTCGGAGGCCAGAATGGGTGATCGTCCACTCATGGGTCCCACAGACATGGCAGAACTTCACAGGCCTCGGGGGCTCGAGCTCCCTGATCTTCTCCACGATGAGCCTCGCGAGGTCGCGGTCCCTGAAGGAGAAGAGACCTCCCAAGGCAGTTACTCCCCGCGACGAGCCTGTGGCCTCGACTCCGAGGAGTTCAGTATCTCCCTCCAGAGCCTGAGGGTTTCCTCCGCCTCCTCCTCGTCCAGCACTTGGATGGCGTACCCCACATGGACGAGGACGTACTGTCCTACCTCGACGTCCACGAGGGAGATATCTACGTCCCTCGTCGTCCCGTAGCCGAAGTCGACCTTCGCGGTGTTACCCCTGACCTCAAGGACCCTCCCGGGTATTGCAAGGCACATCCGAGAAGAGACTCCTATGAGACCCTTAAAAAGGATATCTCCCCCAGTCAGGATAGGGAGCCCCCTTTAGATTCCTAAGTTCTTATCGACGAGTTCCTTCAGCTTCTTAGCGAACTCCGTCTCCAGCAGCCTATCCACGTCCCCTATTGTCTCCTCAAGTCTCCGGTCGAAGGGGATATCTCCCCAGAATCTCACCCCCCTCCCCTCGACCTGCTCCTGGATGAAGGTGGAATCGCTTATCTTCATGTTCTCGATGACGCCGAGTATCCGGATATCCAGCTCCAAGAGCAGCCTCATGAACTTCCCGACGGTCTCGAAGGCCAGCCTTGAGGGAGTAGTGACGATGAGGAACTTCAACCCCTCTATGAGCCTGATGATATCGAGGGCCGCATCGCTTATCCCCGGCGGCATATCAACGATAAGGAAGTCCAGCACCCCCCACCTCGTCACCGAGAGCAACTCTATCAGGGCGTTGGAGATATCAGCGCCCCTCAGGGGCAGGGTCTCTCCCTTGGAGTAGTAGACGATGGACATATACCTCAGGCCGTGCACCCTCGGCGGGATGATCCCATATTCCTCCTCGGGGTATAGGTCCCCCACACCCAAGATGAGGTGGGTTGCCGGGCTCGTGAAGTCTAAATCGAAGAGGCCGACCCTGAGGCCCTTTCTCGCGAGGATGAGGGCGAGAGTTGAGGCTATCATGCTTTTACCTACACCCCCCTTCCCGCTGGAGACGGCGATTATATTCTCTACTCCCCTCAGCCGCTCCCCTATGATCGCCCTCCTGGGATCGACCACCTCTACCTCAGCCCCCTTATCCTCTCGATCCAGACCCCTCGCCCCTTAAGGACGTTGAAGTCGGGGCTCCCACACCTGGGGCATCTGACATAGGCGTGGACAACCTCCGGGACGAAGTGGATATCCTCCTGCACCCTCTCATCCAGCTCCTTCGCGTCAAAGTACCACCTATGACCACAGACCCTACACTCGAACTCCGCCCTCATCGTCTCAAGGACAAACTCCGCATCCTCGAACCTCGTACCCTTCTTAAGCTCGGTCAGGGCGAACTCCAAGACCTCCAGCTCTATCTGTTGCAACTCCCCGACCCTAATAACTACCTCCCTCACCTCCTTCAACCCCTCCCTCTCGACGATCTTGGAGGCTGCGTGGATCACCGCCTCAGCCAAGGACCACTCATGCATGGGAAAAGCCCCGCCTTGGGAACAATTAAAGGTGTCGAAAATAAAAATTTAAAGAAGATGTGACTATAGGGTCAGGGGCCGGAGGTCGTTGATATGTACTTTGGAAGGGCCTATTCCCCTGACACCTACGCCTAGATCGTACCGAAGAGCGAGGACACTGCCAACGTGGGGACGGAGGCCGGGTCTCTTACATGGAGAAGAGCTTGTCGATCCGCGACTATCTGGACTACTTCATTAGGAAGCACCCGCTGACTCCGAGAAGCTCAAGGAAGCGACGCCCACGGCGATCCTGAGTGGTTTGGTCCCTGTGGGTGGTTCTCTTAAGAGGACCTATGCGAAGAATCTCCTTGTCGTGGGCGATGCCGCGAGGCAGACGATACCGACGGTGGGTGGGGGCGTCCCCACAGCGATGATCTGCGGGAGGACCACGGGGGAGGCGATTTCTTGGTATTTGACCGATGGTCACCCTCTCTCGAGATATGAGGAGGGGTTAGGGAGACTTTTCAGAACTCTTTGAGGCTGAGAAAGAGAAGGATGGGAGATCTCACCCTGAGGTCAGATAGGTTCCTGAACTTCATTGTGGAGATGGGATGGGCTAACGGAGAGAACGTCTTAAAGGACGCGAGATGTCAAGTGGATGCCTCCCTCTGGCTCTTAGAGGAGTAGATATTACTCCGTCTGGCTAATTTGTTTTATAGATTCTAAAAGGGAGGATTCATATAGGGATACGAGAAGGTAAGGAGAGATCAGTCTCGGGAGGGAGAAGCATATGAAGTCTCTTAACATAAAGATAAGCGATAATCTTTATAATTACCTCGATTTTCTCGAGAAGACGAAATTTATTCGGAGCAAGGAGGAGGCTGTAGCTAAGGCGTTGCACTTCTTCAGGAGGTTAGCCATGCATAATTGGCTACCCCATGTTTATCGCATCGACGGAGACCGAGTGATCCTCATAGAGAGGGGGATGTTCCTAGATATCTTTGAGGCGATGACGGAGGAGCAGATCTACAACGTTGGGCGTCTGAGCGCCCTGAAGAGGAAGGTGATGAAGCCAGACCTGAGAGGTGTGGACCTCACAAAGCCCTCCAATTGGGGTATCGCCCTGAAGGAACTCCAGAACTTGGGATGGGGAAAATTCACAAGAGTAGAGAACGAGATAAAGGTGGAGTACTGCGCTGTGCATACCCTCTACCTCCGTGGCTACCTAGAGACGATGTTCAGGGTCGAGTTGAAGGAGCATAAGACTGAGATACCTGGGCTCGTTATCTTCATCGCTGGGGAATCGAAGATAGAGGCCTGGAGGTAGATTAAAGCCCAGTCCAAGGGCACCTCTTATACGGGCCTATAACGATGGTCACTACGGTCCCGACGATACCCTCCACGGCGAGTTCTTTCTCAAGGAAGGCGTTTAGGTCATCCATCTTCTCGAAGATAACCTCCACTAGGAGATCGACGTCCCCACTCGTCCTGTAGAGGACGTGGACATCTGGGTGATTGATGAGATGTTCCACGATCTCATGGAATTTCGCGGGCTGCACCCTCAACCCAATGAAGGCCTTTATCGCCCTCCCGAGTTTATAGTAGTCTAAGACGATGGTGAATCGTTTTATGATCCCCTCCCGTATTAACTCGTTAATGCGGTTCTTCACAGTAGCCTCACTGACCCCGGTCTCCTTCGCGATCTGTCGGTAGGTCTTTCTAGCGTTCTCCTGGAGGGATTTGATAATTTTCATATCTAAGATGTCAATAGACATAGCCTCTCTGTTTAATAATAGGAGTAAGGGTCTTATTTATTTCTTATAAATCAAGAATTTGGACTTTCAAAAATGTTTAGAAATCAACATTTTTTATACAAAAATCGTAAGTCTCTCTATTAAAAATCACATATAGGATCTATGTTAAGTATATCATAATTCGATTAATTATATTTTTCAACAAATATTTTTATGAAAGTCATAGTTCTATTGATGGAAATCAATAATATTTGAATGAATATTTTTATTAAATTTTGTAGTAGTAGTATTTTTGGTGATGAGAGTGGGTGCGAAAAAGGTTTTACATATGATCCCGGTCTCCCTCTACAGCTTGGTCTCCAAACGACTAATAGAGCTCATCCTTGAGACTAAGAAGACTGAGAGTCTACCGACCTCCCTTGCAAAGTCGATCCTGTATCTATGGCAACGAGACCAGCTAGATAACGCGGTAGGTGTAGAAAAACTTCTAGAAGCGGCTATGTTCGTTGAGCCTGAAAAGACCTTGGAGTTCTTCCGGGAGATCGGTCTCCAGGAGATAGTGGTGCCTCTAAAGGAGGCCTTCAGGTAGGGGGACCCCCTCATTTTTTAGGGGAAATGCTTTTGGGTGAAGGTTTTTAAGTAATAGGCGTGAGAAGAGGGTTATGAGGATGGTTAGGAGTTACACCTTGGTACGGGTTAAGCCCCTTAAGGATAGGGAGATCTATCGGCGGATAAAGGAGTTCCCTGAGGTCAAGGAGGTGGTCATGACCTACGGAGAGTACGACCTTGTAGTGGAGGTGGAGGTTGGGTCGCTAGATGAATTGGACTCCTTTATCTTTGATAAGTTGAGAGTCATTGAGGGTGTTGAGGCGACGACCACTCTCATAGAGGCTAATCCTCCAAGGTTCGAGGGGGAAGATCGTTGAACGGTGTGGAGAAGTTCCCTTCAGTGATTGCTGACATAATGAATCGTTCAGTCACGACGGTAGATGTTGGTATGAAGGTCATCGATGCTGCAAAGATCATGGCGAGGGAGAAGGTAGGTTGTGTCGTTGTGGTCGAGGGGGGCAAGGCCGTGGGGATCGTCACGGAGCGGGATATGCTTGAGAGGATTCTAGCGGCAGGGAGGGACCCCTCAAAGACGACGATAGGAGAGATCATGTCAAGCCCACTTATTCAAGTGGGTGAGGACAGCAGCATCCTCGAGGCGATAAGGAAGATGAGACGCCACAACATCCGTAGATTAGCGGTAATGGAGGGGGAGAAGCTGGTGGGTATAGTGACGGACAAGGATATCCTCAGGGCCGTGGCTATCTTGGCCCTTGCTTCCTTCCACCCACTGCTCGAAATATGACAGGCGAGAAATTGAATGATCGGAGAGGAGTTTATGGATGCCTTCTCAGATGTCTTAAAGCGAAGTCGTTTAACGATCATGGCCATACTTCTTCTTCCCCTCTTGGGAGTGGTGTTGGCTATGATCTTGATAGGATTCTTCAAGGGACTAAAGCCCCCTCTGCTGTTGGGGATCGCTGTTTCCGTCATCCCATATATCATCACACTGGCACTTATCTGGAGGAAGTTCCTGAGTAAGGGGTAACCCCCCATACTTCACCATAGAAAATCTTTTATTGAATTGGAATTCCTTATATTGGAGTAAAAGTGATGAAAAAAATCACAGTGCTTACTTTATCCGACTATGGGGGCCTCGTCCTTGAGAAGCTTGGAGAAGCGGGAGTTATCCATCTAAAGGAGGTCTCTGGTCCAGAGTATAGCGAACTCCTGAGGTCTCCTGAGAAGGAAGTAGACTACGGTAAGCTTAGGGACCGGTTGAGGCAGGCGGCTGCTCGTCTTCTTGAGCATCTTAAGATCGAGGAGTCCATCGAAGTTGAGGTCTCATCTGCGGAATTTAGAAGGGTCTGGAACGATCCTGAGGGAGTGGTAGAGGCTGTATTGGAGAAGGTAGGGGAGGTGTCAAGGGAGTTAAAGGAGAGGGAAGAGACGAGGCGTTTGCTGAACGAAGAGAAGATGAAGCTCGCCTGTATGCGTTCCCTAAAACCTGAGGAATTGAAGCGATGCTTAATGGTTGGCTTGGTCAAATACGAGGTACTGCCCCGGTTGGAGGGGCATATAAAGCGGCTGGGGGATACCACTTACAAGGTCGAGGAGGTATCTCCTGAGGAAGGCTTCGTGTTCATCTTTGGCCCTGAGGAGAGGAAGCCCTGGATCGAGACCCTCTTTTATATACTGGATATTAAAGACATCTTCGATGTCCTGGGTGTGAGAGATACCCTCCTCGTACTTGACCCTGAGAGAAGGAAGGAGGAGATAAAGCGGCGTGAGGAGGAGGTTCTTAAGCTCGAGGAGGAATCCCTTGTTGAAGTAATGAGAGATAGGGTGATGCCTCTCCTGAGGGAGATTAAGAGGGTGGATTACATCCTTGGGATCATATCTAAGGTGAAAACCCTGGTCTTGGAATCCGGGGCGATCTTTATTATGCAGGGGTGGGTCTCGGATAAGGACCAAGGTATATTGGAGAGGAAGATAAGGGAACTCCGAGAGGAGACGGGGGAGTTAATGGTAGTCCAGTATGAGGAGCCCTCCCCTGAGGAGGAGGTGCCATCCGACGCCCCCTCAGCCCTGCCTCCTTTCCTCAGACCTGCCTTCACCCTCACCTCCCTCCGTGGGTGGCCCTCAGCACATGAGGTGAACCCTGCCTGGATAACGATACTTGTCTTCAGTTTTCAGTTCGGCATGATGTTTGGGGATGTTGGTCAAGGCTTAGTCTTCCTCATCCTGGGTTTTATACTGCACAGAAAGTATAAGAAGGGGATGATGTCTAAACTTGGGGTGATGTTCATCCCTATGGGCATCTCCGCCATGGTCTTCGGGTTTCTCTATGGGGAAGTATTCCTCGTCGAAGGGCTCCTACACCCTCTGCTATTCAGTCCCATGGAGAACGTGGGGCGGCTCATGAAGTTAGTCCTTGGTATTGCAGTCGTTGAGTTAGTCTTCGGCTTGATCTTGAGCATGATCAACAGTATCAAGTCCGGTCATGTCTTAGGAGCCCTAGGGGAGCATGGACTTGGATTTATCCTCAGCATAGTAGGCCTATACTTCGGGGCCCAGTATTTCCTAAGAACCGGTGATGTCTTCGCCCTCTTCTCACACTGGTCCTTCTTCATGATAATAGCTGGTCTAATCCTCTCCTTCATCGAGCCTGTGCTCTCCTCCCTCACAGTTCACAAGGAGCTGGGTTTCGAGGCCTTTGGGGAGGGTATGGGGGGCCTCCTTATGGTTTTTGTAGAGTCTCTCGCCAACTTCTTCTCCTTCCTCCGAATTGCTGCCTTCGCCCTTGCACATGCATCCCTCGCCATTGCCGCGCATTCCATGACGCATTTCATGGGCCCTGGTGGAATCATCTTAATGAATCTCATCGGCATGACCTTTGAGTTTATATCAAGCTCCGTCCAGTCGTTAAGGCTGCTGTACTACGAGTTCATGGGAAAGTTCTTCCACGGTGGAGGGATACCCTTCAAACCCTTTCAACTTAAAACCCAGCAGGTGAAATAGAGATGGACCGCCGCCTCTCTTCCATGAAAAATTATATAAATGCAACCGGTTCATTATGTTGGAAGATGGGTTCCACGTTAAGCAGGGAAAAAAGCATCTTTATCTTCACGTTCCTTTTATCAATTTTAGCCCTGAATTGCATCCATGTCACAGCTGATAGCTATCTTCTCCAACTGCAAAGTGATGAGACAGCTCTCATTAAACTCAACGAACACGCCTACTGTTATATTTGGTTTAAAGGAATTAATGCCTCGAAGGGGGAACTCTGGTTATGTGTTGGAGATAAAGAGGACGTCAATAAGTTGATTGCAATCACGAAGATGGATACAGGGAAGGAATATTCGATAGCATTAGAAGAAACAGAGGTCATAGTGAAACTTCAATCAATAATTGACGAAAATACTGTCTTCTTTGAGATAAGGACAGATTTGAAGGATGAAAAGATAGAGGTTCTCATTGAAAAAGTCGATACTGGCATAACCGCGTCCTTTATACCCACATCGATCATAATGGGTGCCTCTTTTATAGCCGCAGCTTGGTGTCTAGTCCAAGGGATGACCATTGGGGCATCAACAATGGCAGAAAAAGGGGAACCATCTATATGGGGTACTGCCCTTAGTATAAGTGGTCTCTTAATCCTATTTTTAGGTCTCTTTTCCGGACTAACGGCTTTAATGCGAGATATTCTCCCGTTATTTTTTGTCATAACGGCTCTATCAGTAATCCTTGTAATGGTGATCCTTGGGGTCGTTTTATCCATATATGTTAGAGGAAGTAGAAGATCCTCTAGACTTTCAAGAGTTTAAAAAGGAGGTGAGGGGAAAGAAATGATATCTGAGGCCGCTTGGCGGGTCATAATGGGAGCCCTAACGATGATAGGTGCTGGATTCGCTGCCGCGGCATGTATTGTAACTGCCGTTAAAGCTGGGGCGGAGATGATAACGGAGAGGCCGGAGTTGACGATCTGGTCCCTTCTCTTCGTGGCTCTCGGGGAAGGACTCGCCATCTATGGGCTGATAGTAGCCATACTGATGATCATGGTTTCCTAAATTTTACTCCCTCAATTTTGGAAAGGGGGTTCTATGAGGGTAGAAGTATATATTTAAGAATTTTTTTGGGGGGCACTCCCTGTTCCTTGCCCCATGCGATACTTGCTAAATTCTCAATCTCGTTCTCGAATGAGGTAAGTAGGAAGAAAATTGCGGGAAAGGCAAAGTCGCTTCTTGTCTTGGATTTCCTTAGCACTTCGTAGATGTATCTCTGCAGATATCGCCTAACTAGGGCGACGTCGTCTTCTAAAAGTGGTTTCAGTATCTGGTAATAGGGCGTCCCTAAACTCTTTATTATCTCTTCGAGGTCCCCGGTTTTAATCAAACTCTCAAGAACTTCCAAGGGAACCCCATAAATGCGGTAGAAGTAACCCCTAGGAGGCGTCTGTCTCCCGAACTCCTTTCCCCATTTGTCCGCCGCGAGTAGATTCTCAATATCCATCCTCGTCTGGAGGACCCTCTTCACGATCACTCGGTCTTCAGGGGAGAGGTTCATAAGGGAGACCTCGATGCGGTCAACGTGGAGACCGTTGAGGCGCGTCTCCATAGGCCACAGCACTTCATGTTCCACACAGATCCTCAAACTTTCACTTAGAGTGGCGTAGGCTGTCTCCTTCAGTGCCTCAACAAATTCCTCAAGGGTCTTGGTCTCCAATAACTCCTCAAAGTTCACCGAGAGATAAGGTCTCATAGGTATAAGAGACCTTGCGATCCACTCAGAAGGCATCCCCGAAAACTTTCCTCTCAGTATCCTCTTTAGATTCTTTATTTCAAGTCCCATAATGTAGTAATCCTTGATAAATTCTGAGATCTCCTTTGGAGAGGAAATAATAATCTTATTCAATCTCTCTAGGAATTTTTTGTTGAGTATCTGCTCCAATTCTAGGACGTCGATCTCCGCATTAGCTAGTTCCTCTCCATAAGGCGTCTTAGAGAGGATCTCAAGGAACTCCTTAAAGTCTCTGGCCTCAGCTAAATTTCTTAGGGTATTGGAGTCCAGGAGTTCCGCCCTCATCGCGTGGCATCTGACGATGACGTACGCTAAGCTTGGGCTTACTCCCCTCGACGTGCTATTACACCTCCTATCAGCTTAGTCCTAACGAGCTCCTCCAGGTCCTCCTCGTCTAACTTATCCTGTATAAACTTTATAACTTGCTTATAGCTGGGTATCACGATGTTCTCCAGGGCGTTCACCTTACGGTTCGTCTTCCCCAGCTCATCCGCGACCCTCTCGGCCCTCGACTCGAACTCGGCTAACCTCAGGATCTCCTCGAAGACCTCCATCATGAGAGAGGCAGCCTTAAAGAGAACAGGGTCCAGCTTCCCCTCGATCTTCGGCTTGGAGACGACCTTCATAGAGGGGTATTGGACCCCCATGACGCTCTTGGGCAGGATCTCTATCTCATAGGTCTTCTTGATAGAGTTCGCCTGGGATCTCACCTCAGAGGGCCCCAACGCGAGGTAGGCTGTGACTATGGCGTCATAGATTTCCCTCAGCTTCTCGTTGATCTTGGACCTCCTTCCCCTCAGGACATCGAGAGCGACGGTCAATTCCTTCGCTAGGTGGTCCCTCTTCAACTTCAGGAACTCGCATCCCCGTTCGATGAAGGAGAGTCGCTTCTTCATCTCGAGGAGGAAGCCCTTCGTGGGCCTGACTCCACCGACTACCGACATCTCCCCAGCCTACTTCCCCCTGTACTTGGGGTGGAACTCCTTTATGTACTCCTCCCTCACCCTGATGAGGTCCTCCTCAGGCAACATGGATAGGAGATCCCAAGCGATTTCCAAGGTCCTCTCAATAGACCGGTTCTCATAGACCCCTTGGTTGACGAACTCCTTCTCAAACCTATCCGCGAACTCTAGCCAAGTCCGCTCCCTCTCACTGAGACCGACGACCCCGACGATCCTGACAAGGCCTCTCGCCCTCATCCCCTCGGCGTAGGCCATGTAAAGCTGATTAGAGACATCGCCATGATCCTTCCTCGTCCGCCCCTCCCCTATCCCATCCTTCATCAACCTCGAGAGGGAGGGAAGGACATTTATTGGCGGGTAAATCCCCCGGAGATAGAGGTCCCGCTGGAGGATGAGCTGGCCCTCTGTGATGTATCCGCTGAGGTCTGGGACGGGATGAGTGATATCCCCGCCCGGCATCGAGAGGATCGGCATGAGCGTGACGGACCCCCTCTTCCCCTTAATTCTCCCTGCCCTCTCGTAGATCGTCGCCAGATCACTGTAGAGGTACCCCGGATACCCCTTCCTCGTCGGGATCTCCTCTCGAGCTATCGAGATGGCCCTCAGGGCCTCCGCGTAATTGGTCATATCTGTCAGTATTGTAAGGACATGCATACCGAGGTCAAAGGCTAGGTACTCAGCGATAGTCTGGGCGATCCGCGGTGTGACGATACGCTCGATGGCAGGGTCATCTGCCAAGTTCATGATCATCACCGATTTGCTCAGAGCCCCAGTCTTCTCAAACTCCTCCCTGAAGAACTCCGCCTCCTCGTGCTTAATCCCCATCGCACCGAAGACGATAGCAAATTCCTCCTCCCTCCCTGGAATCGTCGCCTGCCTAGCAATCTGAGCCGCTAGGGTGTTATGAGGTAAGCCAGACTCCGAGAAGATGGGGAGTTTCTGGCCTCTAACAAGCGAGTTCATCCCATCAATGGCGGAGATGCCCGTCTGGATGAACTCGCTCGGGACATCCCTCGCCGCTGGGTTGATCGCCCCCCCATGGATATCTCGGAGGTCAGTGCTCAGAAGGCCCGGCAGATGATCTAAGGGTTCAAAGCTCCCGCTGAAGACCCTGCCGATCACCTCATCGGAGATCGGGATCTTCAGCGTCTCACCTGTGAACCGTACCTCCACATCTAGGTCCATCCCCTCCGTCTCCCCAAAGACCTGGACCATCGCCCAGTCCTTAGAGACGTCGAGGACAGAGCCGATAACCTCGGTTCCGTCGGGGCGCCTCACCCTCACCAATTCGTCATAGGCGACCCCCCTTACATCCTCGACGAAGAGGATGGGCCCCTTAATCTCCCTCGTCGTCCTATAGACGAGACCGGCCTCTTCCACGGTCATTCCGACTCCACCTCATACTCCTGGGCGAGCTCCCCCACCTGAGCGAGCATCTCCCTCCTCACCCTATCAATCTCAGCGATCTCCCTCCTCTCCTTAAGCCTCATGATCTCCGTTATGACCCGGAGCTCCCTGATCTTCTCGATGGGCACTCCACGAGACACCAAGGGCTCCACCGCATCATAGAAGTCAATTATGACTCGGAGGAGCCTCGCCTGCTTCTCAGCATCGCAATAGGTATCGACATCATGGAAGGCGTTCTGTACGAGGAAACCCTCCCTTATCATCTCAGATAGCAGTAGGACGAGGCGCTGCTCGTCCGGTAGGGCCTTCTCCCCGATGATCCTCGCAGTCTCCTCGATCTCAGAGGCGTCCTCCAGAAGCCCCAGGGCCCTCGCCCTAAGTTGCTCCCAGGCAGGGTCGAATCTGCTCCACCACCTAGAGGCGACTGAGAGGTATCTCGTAAAGCTCCTTAGCCAGTTGATCGCGGGGAAGTGCCTCCGGAAGGCAAGTTCGCTATCCAGGGCCCAGAAGGTTCCGACGAATCTCAAGGTATGGGTCGTGACGGGCTCGCTGAAGTCGCCCCCCGGCGGCGAGACCGCTCCGAGGATGGTGACAGACCCGATCCGCTCCTCGCTTCCAAGGGTACGGACTCGCCCTGCCCTCTCGTATATCTCAGCTATCCTATCGGCGAGGTAGGCGGGGTACCCCCTCTCCGCAGGTATCTCCTCAAGTCTCCCAGAGAGATCTCTCAAGGCCTCAGCCCACCTCGACGTCGAGTCCGCCATGACGGCGACATCGTAGCCCTGATCCCTGAAGTACTCCGCCATCGTGATCCCCATATACATGCTCGCCTCCCTCGCGGAGACAGGCATGTTACTAACGTTAGCCACGATGATCGTCCTCTCGATTATCCTACTCCCCGTCTTTGGGTCGGTGATCTCGGGGAAGTGGGTGACGACATCGGCCATCTCATTCCCCCTCTCGCCGCATCCGATGTAGAGGATTATGTCAGCATCGGCCCACTTCGCTATCTGCTGGAGCATCACCGTCTTCCCCGTCCCAAAGCCCCCGGGGATGCACGCCGCCCCTCCCTTGGCCACTGGGAAGAAGGTATCTATGACCCTCTGCCCTGTTATCAGAGGCATCGTGAGGGGGACACGTTCCTTGAAGGGCCTTGGCACCCTCACCGGCCAGATCTGAACCATTGTTAGACTTCTCTCCCCCTCCGTCGTCTTGAGGGTCGCGACGGGCTCATTGACCGTGAACTTCCCCTCACTTATGTCCGAGATGGTCCCCTTCAGGCCCACTGGAACGAGTATCCTGTGCTCTATCGCCGTCGTCTCCTTAACCGTCCCGATAATATCCCCCTCGACGACCTCGTCACCCACCTTAACCCGTGGTATAAAGTCCCATTTCTTCCTCCTATCCAGCGGGGGTATGGTGACCCCCCGAGTGATGAAGGGCCCTGTAAGCTTCCAGAGCTCTATCTCAGATCTCTGGACACCGTCAAAGATCGTCCCCATGAGCCCGGGCCCAAGCTCCGCCATGAGGGGTTTGCCGGTGTCCCTCACAGGCTCTCCCGGCCTCAGCCCGCTCGTCGCCTCGTAGCACTGTATCGCCGCTATGTTCTCAGTCAGCCTTACGATCTCCCCCATGAGTCTGAGCTCCCCTACCTCTACGAGATCCCCTATCTTTGGCTTCTCTGGAAAACTCGCCAAGACAAGTGAGCCATTAATCCTCACTATCTCCCCGAGCATCTCCAAATCATGTCACCCCCAGAACCTTAGCCACCTCGGCCTTCATCCTACTTCTCACCTTAAGAAGCCTCCCCTCAAGGGTATTATAGTAGATCTTCCTCTTTGGAGGATCGTATACGATGACTCCCCCAATACACTCTATAGGCTTCTCCTCTACAGTTAACTGGACCTTGTGACCCAGGGCCTTGCTGACGGTCTCCTCGACCTTCCTTAACTCCTGTCTCAGGAATTCTCCATCCCTCTCATTTGCGGCGATTACGAGTTCTTCCTCACCTATTGCAGATGCCGCCTCCAAGATCAGTTTCAATAGCATCTCTTGGTAGTCCACATGCTCTTCTTTCCCCTCGGCTATCGCCCTTAGCCTTTCCTCCGTCGTCTCGAAGACCCTTGAGATCAACCTCTCTCGTTCCTCCATCAGCCTCCTGCGGCCCTCCTGCTCCGCCTCTCCGAGGACCTTGTCCCTGATGGCCCTTAGGTCAGTCCCCGTGATTCTCATCTGTGCCTCCCGTGCTTCATTTAGGATCCTCCTAGCGCGCTCTCGTGCTTCCTCGATGATCTCCTCTGCCCTCATCTCCGCCCTGGAGAGGATCTCCTCCCGTTTCCCCACGAATTTCTCTATGAGTTTTGCTTCCAACTCCACAGCCTTGGAGCTCATCACGGTAGCACCTCCTTGAGGATCAGTTCCACGGCCTCCCTAAATCGCTCCTCTGGGATCTCCCTGAGGGCGGAGACCCTCTTCTCGTACTCCTCTAAGACCCTTTTTGCTTCTTCCTTTGCCTTCTCTTCCGCCTCTTTCACGACCTCGTCGAGGGCTTCTCCGGTCTCCGCTCTAAGCCTCAGGTTTCTGGCCTCCTCTCTCGCCTCAGCGATTATCCTCTCCGCTCGAGCCTCGGCCTTGGCGATAATCTCCTTGGCCTGCTTCTCCGCGTCCTCCAGCATCTTCCTCAGCTTCTCGCTTACCTCGATGTACCTCCTTATCTCCACTCTTCTCACAACTCCAACTTCGCCCCAATAGCCAGTGATACGACCCTCTTAAGCTCCTCGAGCCTCATCCCGGTTATCATCGTGAGATCTGGAATGGGGGCGAAGATCGGCCAGATCTCCCCCCTCTTCATCACGAGAGAGCGGATCTCGTAGGTCTCATCAGCGAATCTTTCAGGGAAGACAATAAGCTTGAACTCCTTCTTATCAACAAGCTCTCTGAGGACCCTCACTACCTCCTCTCTGCTCTCTGCCTCGAAGCCCTTTACCCCGATGAGCTCGAAGCAGGTCACAAAGGGGGTTGGCCCGACCGCCGCTATGCTCATTTCCTAGAGAATTGAAACTTCAATCTTAATAAGAATTTTGTTGAAGTAAGTGATACCCTCTCATGAGGGATTCTGGGGGGTTCCTTACTGTGCTTTGTTATCCAAAGGTGGGAAAGGTTAAAAAAAATCAGCGATAATTTAGCCTCTGGGGGATTATGAGGTTTAGGCTACTCTACGATCCGGGTGTTGAAGGGCTGCCGATGAAGGTGGCCTGTTTCATGTCCGGGACCGGGACTAATGTCGTCAAGATCATCGAGCATCAGCTTAGCTATGAGTCTCGGGGGGAGCGTTGCCCCTATGAGGTAGTTTTGATCTTCACGGATGTGAAGGATGAGAGGATGGATCGGACGGGGAAGAAGCGGTGCTATGCGAAGGATATCGCCGAGAGGTTCCATCTTCCCTACATCTGTAATGATATCAGGGACTTCTACAGAAGCAGGGGACGTAGGACGATCCGGGATCTCTCCCTCCGTCCTGAGTTCGACAGGATGACGCTGGAGATGATAGGGGACTATGACATCGATGTCATCGCCCTCGGCGGGTATATGAGCATCGTCAGCCGCCCTCTCCTCGACGCCTTCCCCGGAAGGATCATTAATGTTCATCCGGCGGACCTCTCGGTGATGGAGGGGGGGAGGAGGAAGTACGTGGGCCTCCACGCCGTCAGGGACGCCATACTCGCTGGGGAGAGGTTCCTATACTCGACCACCCATATAGTGAGGGAGAGGGTGGATGAGGGGGAGATCCTTATGCGCTCTAAGCCCGTGGAGGTCTGGCTGCCGGAGGGGGTCACCTTAGAGGATCTACGGCGAAGGGAGAATAGGTCCCTCTTGGAGCGGGTTGTGAGGGAGAATCAGAGGAGGCTGAAGGAGCGGGGGGACTGGGTCATCTTCCCTAAGACCTTGGAGATGATCGCCCAGGGAAGATACGGCATAGACGATAAGGGGAACATCTACATCGACGGGGTGCTCATGCCCCAGGGGTATAGGCTGTAGGAGGAGGAGGCCTTGTTCAGGGTAGCGGTCTTAGCCTCGGGCCGAGGATCAAACTTCCAAGCGATCGTCGAACATGAGAGGTTCGGCGTCTTCAAGGGGGTGGAGGTGGCCGTACTGATCTACAATCACCCTGAGGCAAACGTCGCGAGGATCGCCGAGGAGTACGCCGTACCCTCCGTCTTCATAGAGTACCGTGGGAAGAAGAGAACTGTCTTCGAGGAGGAGGTCCTCGGTACGTTGAAGGAGTACGACGTCGACCTCGCCTGCCTCGCCGGGTGGGACCAGATCGTGGGGGCCAGGTTCTTCGAGACCTATAGGTGGAGGCTGATGAACATACACCCCTCCCTCCTCCCCTCCTTTGGGCGGAAGGGTCTGAACGGGAGGTTCGTCCACATGGCCGCCCTGGAGTATGGGGTGAAGGTGACGGGGGCGACGGTCTTCTACGTCGATATAAGCGTCGACAGGGGGCCGATCATAGTCCAGGAGCCCGTTGAGGTGAGGGAGGAGGAGATCGCCCTCTACTCCTCCGACCTCCCTGGGGACAGGGAGAGGGCCGTCGAGATGCTCTCCGAGAGGGTCCTCGTCCACGAGCACAGGCTCTACTCCAAGGCGATACAACTCCACGCCGAGGGGAGGATAAGGGTCCTGGGCGATAAGACAATAGTGGACTACGACGAGGATTGGGAGGAGGAGTGGAGGGAGCGGGAGCAACCCTTCATCGAGCACCAGAAGAGATATTGGGCTAGGAAGAGACACGCCCTCGAGGAGGTGTTGAGATCGCCATGTTGATGTCTGCTAAGGAGATCTTCAGGGAGACGAAGCGGAGGGTGAGGGAGGAGGTTGAGAAGCTGGAGGAGGAGGGGATCACGCCAGGCTTCGAGGCGATTCTCGTCACCGACGACCCCACCTCGGCCATGTACGCCAGGCTCAAGAAGAAGGACTGCGAGGAGGTGGGGATCTACGCCGAGATCTGCCGACTCTATGAGGTCTACCCCCCGGAGAGGCTGAACGAGGGACTCTTCAAGGAGATCGAGAGGGCGAACCAGAGGGACGACATAACAGGCGTCCTGATACAGATGCCCCTCCCCCACTACATAGATAAGTACGGGGCGCTGGAGAGGCTCCTCCCCGAGAAGGATGTGGATGGACTCACCCCCTACAACAAGGGCGTACTGATGAGCAGCTACGACCTAAAGAGCAGCCTCCTCCCCTGCACACCCGTGGGCATAATAGAGCTCCTCGACCACTACGGCGTCGAGGTGGAGGGGATGGACGCCACGATCATAGGGAGGAGCGAGCTCGTGGGGAAGCCCCTCAGGAAGCTGCTGGAGGACAGGAACGCGACGGTCACCTGCTGCCACACGAGGACGAAGGAATCCACCAAGAGACGGCTCCTGAAGGAGGCTGACCTCGTCGTCTGCGCGGCCGGCAGGCCTCCTGAGCTGTACAGTCAGGGTTGGTTCAGGCTGGAGGCTGATATGATCAAGGAAGGTGCAGTCGTCGTCGGCGTGGGCGTGAGGAAGGACCCCAAGACCGGCAAGCTCTACTTCGACCTGCCCAGGGGGAGGAAGTTCAGGGAACTGCGGGAGAAGGCCTCCTACATCACGCCCAACCTCGGGGGTGTAGGCCTGATGACGAGGGGAAGGCTCCTAAAGAACATAATTATCGCGACGCATCTCTGTAAAAAGCACCTAATTCACATCTACTAAGAGATCTCCTCGAGCCGTTTCAGATATCAAGAAAAAAGGGGACATCCCCGATGGGGATGTCCTGGAGGGATTTCTTGGATCTTCCTACTCCTCAACGGTTATGGCTCCGGCGATTAGAGGCGGCTTCACAGGCCCTGCAGGCGATGCATTCATCTTGGTTCGCTGGGACGACCTTGTCTCCTTGGACTTCGTAGACGCCCATGGGGCAGACGCTTACACAGGTCTGGCAGAACTGGCATTTATCGTAGTCGATTGTGACCTTCGGCATTCCTTAACCTCCTCTTAACCGATCTCATAAATCCCCTTGAATCCCCCTTTAAAAGGTTTGAGGTTCTTTGAACATCAGAATCAGGAGACTCGCTCGCGGAGGGAGAGGACGGTCCGCTCGATGCGTGACCTCGCCCTCCTGATCCGCCTGAGGTACTCCCGTCTGAGATGCCTATAGGCGCCGCGGGATATGCGCCGCGCCCGGAGACGTGCCTGGAGCTCCCTGAGGTTGCCCTGCTCACTCGCTATCTCCACCTCGGCGACCTCTATCTCCCTCAGCACCTCCTCGAGCTGTGGCATCGTCTGCCTGATCTTACCCTTAACGCCCCTCAGACGTCTCTCAACCCTCGAGGACCGGGACTCTATGACCCTCCGCCTCTTATTATACTCGGACCTGCTGATCCTCCTGCTGTCGATCTCCTCCTCAAGCCTCTCCAGCTCCACCGAGAGGGCAAGCTTCTCCTCGTAGAGTTCAACGAACTCCCTGAGGAGGAGTCGATCCTCCGGGATCTTGCGCTCCTCCGGTCTCCTGAGTCGGAGAGCCTGCTGAGCGACTATGGCGACCAGGACCAAGATGGAGGCCCATAGGGTGGGTCTGAAGGTCATCCAGAGGGGGTTGTACCTATAGGCGAGTTGGAATCCGAGGTCATCTAAGATGGTGGCGTTCTCCATGGCATAGTGGACGGCGTATCTGAAGGGACCGGTCTTACTTACCTCCCCTGTGGGCGTTGATGTGACGTATCCTCCGCCCTCAGGTAGGTCCACCTCGACCTCCAGGTGCCTGATGGTGAAGCTGAAGTTCGATAGGAAGACGTAGTTCAAGAGGAAGTTGCCCCCTCCGCCCTTCTCAACACATCTCTCAAGGGGCAGGGAATACTCCACGGTGAAGATCCACCTCTCCCCCGTCCTTATGGGGATCCTGGGCCTCACGTGGAGCTCTATGCAGCCCTCCTTCGTGAGGCTGTTTGTCGAGAGCAGGCCGAGGTCGTCCCTCGCCCTGGCGTTCGAGGAGTTGAGATGGATCTTAACGATGAGGGGGTTGTAATAATGAAAGGTTGGGCCCAGGTTTAGTAGGGTGTAGGTATCCCGGATCTCTACTCGGGACGGGGGCTTCACCTCCATGACCCTTTTGAGATGTTCGCATTCAACGATCGTGTTAGAGGACGCCCCCGCCTGGTATAATAGGTTCACCACCGTCTTTTGAAGGGGCGGGATCGACGTCCGGCTATGCCTCAGGACATAGACCAGATTCTGCGTCGAGTTGGAGAAGACCGCCGGGTCGACGGCTATCAATATAGCGCCCCTGGGAAGCCTGATCTCAACCTCGCAGGTCGAGATGTTAAGGGGGAGGGAGGGGTAGAGCGGGAAGTAAGCGTACATCTGCTGCTCGTAGATCCTTACCACCCTCGAGAGGAGGAGAATCCCCCTAAGGACCAACGTCTCCCCCTCCCCCAGGGTCACCGGGGTGGGGAGGATCACCCTGAATCCCCTAACGCCCTCCTCTGACTCGCTGAGGGTTGATGCCAGAGAGATCCAGGTACCGTTATACAGCCTGTAGAAGGCGTGGTAGTCCGTATAGCCCGGAAAGGGGGGAGGGAGTCCCATGAAGAACTCCCTAACCTCGAGGGAGGTCACATTAGGAGGGGGGGAGACCTCAAAGGTATCGTTGATGACCACGAGCCCTCCTTCTATTACCTCGACCTCGCGGTGAACCTCGACGATGGGCGATGCCCCTTCGCCACGGACTTGGACGACACTCCCCATGAAGAGGGCGAAGAATAGTAGGAGAATCAGAGAATACCCCGAGGTCCTCCCCGCTTTGGACATCTTCCTATATTAGGAGCATCCACCCCTGTTTTAAAAATTCCGAAGAGGCAATCAGCTCTCACTGGGTTCCGGATTGGAGAGCTTATATAACTGGTGGGATAGTTTCCATAGGATTAGAGGGGAGATATAGGATGAGGAAGCCCCACCCCTATCTTCCAAACAGCGCCCCCCAGATCAAGGGGAGGATGCTGAAGGAGATCGGCATCGGATCTATCGACGACCTCTACTCCGATATCCCCGAAGGCCTCAGGTTCACCG
>PIYN01000033.1 GCA_003601775.1 Candidatus Bathyarchaeota archaeon | reverse complement strand
TAAGGTGAGAGGATGGGAGCCTATTAAAAGTTAACCCTTAACCCCTCGGCGTCTTTCCCTCGAGCGTCTTCTCCTTTGGATTTGAAGATCCATGAAGGCCATGAATAAAGTTTATAAGCGGAGACTCTTCCCCCCTCACTACAGAGTTGGGAGGTGAGGGAGTTGCCCCTCTGTGAGATCTGTGGGTTGGAGGTGATGAAGGTCTTCGTCTGCTCGAGGTGTGGTGCGAGGTTCTGCGAGGAGTGTGGGGATGTGAAGAGGAGGATCTGCTACGACTGCCTCAACTGGGAGGAGGAAGAGGACGAGGAGTATGAGGAGGAAGACTGGGAGGAGCCGGACTCTCCCTGATCCTCTCCCTTTCCTTCCCGCGGCTTCTTCTCCCCTCTAATAATCTCTGCGAGCCTGAGTTTCATAGCCAGGTTCAGGTAGAGTTCCTTTATGATCTGGAGGCTTGTCGAGATCGCGATCGCGGGTCCATGTCTCTTGGACCAGAACTCCACGGTGATCGGCGCCCTGAACTCCGCCTTTGGATGGTTGGGCGTCTCCTCCAGGAGCAGGGATAACACCCTTCCCATAGTCCTCTCATCGACCACCCCTCCCTTTATACAACGGGCATAGACAGAGGGGAAGAGCCGGTGGAAGGAGAAGACCCCCGGCGTCCCCAAGAGGCTGTACTCTCCCGGACTCTCGAAGGCCTCTGGATAGAGATCCCTGATCGCTCTCCAGTAGCCTATGAGGAGGTCCGCGACCTCCTCTAAGGGTAGGCCCTCGAAGGTCTTTTCCTTCAATATCTCCCCTATCGACCGGATCAGCGGACCATCCCGGATGATATGCTCAGGCCTCGCGGGCTCCCCAACGCGTCTAATCCTCCTGTGCCAGGGGGAGTCCTCCCTCCCGTTGAGGTGGTCGACGATCTCTGTGGCAAGGGCAAGTCTGACGCCCCTCGCGCCCTCGAGTTCGTAGAGCCACTCGATGCCCCTCTCCCAGAGCATCCTCTGCAGATGTCTGTAGGCGAGGTCCGTTGGGACGCTCTTCTGACGCTTGTTCACGATGTAGAAGTGCACCATCTCGTCGAAGATATCCCGGAGCCTCAGGACCGAGACGATGAGGGGATAGTCCTCGAACTCCTCATTCCTGGAGATCGCCCTCCTCAGCGCCTCCACCCTGTGCTGTCCATCTATCAGCCATAGAGTCTCCTCCTCTCCTATGACGAGGTCCCCCACCCTGCACCAGCCCAGATCCTCCTCGGCCTCGAATCTCAGATCCCCCCTGACGTTGACGAGGATGGAGGTGGGGAAGCAGCCCAGCTCCCTCAGGAGGTATCTGACCGGAGATCCCCTCCCGGCCATGAGGCGCCTCTCGTCGGGCATCCTCTGGTATCCCCGCGGGTTCTCAGGGGTCCAGCGGTCTATGGAACATCGGGCGAGGAGGTCCCCGACGCGCATCGTCGTGACATAGATCTCTGTGGTATTCCCCCTCCCTCCCCACTGCCTGATCGCGAAGGCCTTTAGACGCATGTAAAACCCCTTAGAATCAAGTAGTTATTTCCTCTGAAGGACATAAATCCTTTTGGGTGGAGGACTGAAGGAGAGAAAGAGGTGTTTTAGACGGGGTCCGCCGTCTCCCATAGATGTTGGAAGTAGATCTGGGCTATCCGTGTCAAGCCGACGTGGCCTGACCAGATGGCCATCACCCTCTCTGCGGGGTCACCCTTCCCGAGGAAGAGGATCGCCTCCTCCCCATCCACCACCATCCCTCCCCCGAACATCTCCTCTCTCACCCTCGTCTCCGCGAGGTTGAAGATGAAGGGGGGCAGGATCTTGAGGGCCTCGGGCGTCGTGAGGAAGAGGACGCTCACCCGCCGGTCCATCAGTGGCCTCAGGGAGGGGAGGAGGGGCTCGAGGAGTCCCTTAGGGACGAGGGGGAGGGCGACCATGAGCTCTCTCCTCACCTTCTTGAGCATCTCCCTGGCCTTCGCGGAGATATTCTCCTCACCCCTGATGATCCATATCTCAGGTCTCTCCCTGATCTCCCTCCTCTCATAGAGCGGCTGCAACTCCGAGACGATGAGCTCCTCAAGGCTTCTCAACAGGTTCTCCTGCCGCATCCTCTCAGCCCTCAGGGCCTCCGAGGGCGGTCGGGGGTAGTAGACCTTAGGCCGACCGCCCTCCACCTCAACCCACCCCCTCCGCTCAAGCCTATCCAAGACCGTATAGACCCTCGAGTAGGGTATCGAGGTCCTCTTAGTCACCTCACCTGCGGAGAGCCTTCCATACTGGACAAGAGCGAGATAAGCCTGGACCTCATACTCCGTCAATCCCAGATCCCTAAGGGCCCTGACCACCCTCTCACTCACGACGGCACTCGACAATTCGATCCATGGGTAAGAGGGGGAGAGGAAATATTTACTCCTTATGGTAGTAAAAAGTTACCTTAGAGCCTCCTTTCATTCATAGGAAGAGACTTATAGAAAACTTAGATTTATGGACCTGAATTGAAGAATTTCTCAGAGATCTAATGGAAGAGAATGAAACTTGCTGGAGATTAGGTCAAGGAATGCCTTAATTACCCTTCTTGGGAGCCCCCGCGATCTTCTTTGGTCCCTGACTACGACGGGGATCTCCTTGACCCTCAGCCCTTCTCTCAGCGCCTCTGTTAGAAGTCTCGTCTCAAAGACGCTGCTTGAGGTCGGGACCCTATGGAGAAGCCCGATGACCTTGTTCCTCCTGAAGGCCTTCACGCAGGTGGTATCGGTGAGGTTCATCTTGAAGAGGAGTCTGACAAGGAGGTGATAGCCCCTCGATAGGAGGCGTCGCTCCAGCGGCCTATCGTCGATGGCCCCCCTCATCCTCTTGGAGCCAACGATTATGTCGTATTCGTCGAGAAGGCCCAGGCTCTCCTTTATGAAACTGAGGTTCACGGAGAGGTCGGCGGGGAGGTAGATGATCCTCTCGAAGTGTGCGGACTCGATCCCCCTCTTCAGGGCCTCTGGGAGGCTGGGATAGGGGAGGGAGAGGAGATGGATATCCCCGTGCCTCCGGGCGAGACCTTCTGCGATCTCCAGGGTCCCGTCCGTGCTCCCGTTCTCGCAGATCAGTATCTCGCTCTCAGGGGAGATCTGTTTCACGTAGTCCCTAAGCCTCAATATGTTCTCCTCAAGCACCTCTGCCTCGTTGTGGGCGGGGACTATCACCGTGAAGCGCTCTGACACGCCCCTCAAGGATAGTTTTGATCTGAGAGCGATAAAACTTCCCTTCCACCCATCTGGGGCTGACCGATAGAACAGCCTGAGAGGGTTAAATAGGCAGATGATCGAGGGTATAAAGGGAGGTCGGATGCCGCGGATCCTCCTGACGGGCCTCCCAGGGTCTGGGAAGTCGACGGTCCTCCTCAGGGTTGTGGAGAGGCTGAGGGGGGAGGGGCTGAGGATAGGTGGGATCATCACCCCCGAGGTGAGGGTGGGCGGCCGTAGGGTCGCCTTCAAGGTCGTGGACCTCCACTCCGGGAGGGAGGGGCTCCTCGCGAGCGTGGACCGTATAGGGGGTCCGAGAGTGGGACGGTACAGGGTCGACGTCAAGGGATTCGAGGAGGTCGCCCTCCCAGCCCTGGAGTACGCGGAGAGGGAGTGCGACCTCATCTGCATCGACGAGATCGGTCGGATGGAGCTCTTCTCCCAAGCCTTCAGGCGCAGGGTCGAGGAGCTCTTCAGGTCGGGGAAGCCCCTCCTCGCCGTGGTCCACAGGGATTACGTCAGGGCTTATGGGAGGAGGGGCACCCTCATCAGGGTGACGCCGGAGAATAGGGAGGACCTCGTGGAGGTCATTACCTCCATGATAATGGGGGAGAGGCGGCAGCGGGAGGGCTAACATAAGAGATTTAACCTCTATGACCCTATCCTTTTCTCCAAGTGTCAGGCTATGGTCGATGGAACCCCGAGGATTAAGGTAAGGAGGGTCGAGAAGCCCCCCTACGTCGTCGATGAGTCCAGGCTCCGCCGCTTCAATAGCAGGAATATAGTCTTCGAGAGGGTGATGTGGGACCCATCGTGGGAGGGCTATAGGCGGATGTACGATGAGAAGGTCCTCGACATCATCGCGGAGGGGAAGCCCGGGTACTCAAGGCTCGACTTCGCTCTCTCCTACGCCTCCTGGATAGTCCGTGACGGTTTTGAGGGCGGACTCTCCTGGACAAAGATCAAACCCTATAGACCTCCATTGGTCAGCGTGGGGATCGACTGGACAAAGATGAGGTATGACGTCGACGACCCCCATGAGATGAGCGCCTACATAAAGTGGGCAGGGAGGCTCATCGGCGCGTCCCTCGTCGGGATCTGCAAGCTCAACAGGTTGTGGCTATACGAGGACGTCGAGATCCCGGAGAGGTTTGAGAACGTCATCGTCATGGCTATAGAGATGGACGCAGAGGCGATTGAGACCTCCCCCGCCGTCCCCGCCACCATCGCGACGGGGGTGGGCTACTCCAAGATGGCCTTCGTCCTCGCCTGCATGGGGGAGTTCATCAGGAACCTGGGGTACGACGCGCTGCAGTGCGGGAACGACACCGCCCTCAGCATCCCCCTCGCCATCGACGCCGGCCTCGGGGAGCTGGGCCGCAACGGCCTCTTGATCACCCCCCAATATGGCCCGAGGGTCAGGCTCTGCAAGATCTTCACCGACCTCCCCCTGGAGTCTGATAAGCCCATAGAGTTCGGGGTGAGGGAGTTCTGTAAGAAGTGTAAGTTGTGCGCTGAGCACTGTGAGGCCGGTGCGATCTCCATGGATGATGAGCCGAGCTTCGAGGGGGTCTGCAGGTCTAACAATCCGGGGGCGTTGAAGTGGTACGTCGACGTTGAGCGGTGCTACCTCTTCTGGTGTGAGAACGGGACGGACTGTTCCACCTGCATAAAGGTCTGCCCCTACAACAGAGCCTCCATGTTGACCAGAGCCTCCGGGGATCGGGAGGGGGTCACCCCAGGGGGAATCCTTAAGGGCATGCTCTGATCTAAGAGGATCAAAGGAGGGGTAATGGCGGAGATAGAGGTTCTCCTCCTCCCGAACCTGAAGATCTTCGCCGTTAGGGCCTCCTCTTACCTGATGGAGAGGTGGGAGTTCTACGACACGCTGTTTCTCAGCTTCCCCAGGGAGATGGAGATACTCGTAGCGGATCTGGCGGAGGGGAGGAGGACATATGAGTCCATCATAGATGAGATCAGCTATAGTGGGATCATCCCAGAGCCCGTGGAGGCCTGGGAGTACACCGCCGAGCCCCTCCTGAAGGTGCTCCCAAACCTTAAGGAGATCCACCCAGGGCTGAAGATCTACTGCTACGGCACCAAAAAGCACCAATTTCTCCTGAACAACATAGCCATCAGAGCGGCCCGTCTGACCCTCCAAACAGCCATCACCGGGAAGGTGGATGTGGAGGGGTGGAGGTGGCTCTTAGAGGAGTCCTCGAGGGTTGGCGGAAAACTCTTGGCTGAAGAGGGGGCCTTGATCAGCGAGAGGGCGCGGGGGAGGTGCCTCTGCCTCTCAGGCCTCACCGGGAGGAGTTTGGGGAGGGCTCTGAGCGGGGAGGGGCACCTCGTGAGGGTCCGGTTCATCGGTGGCGTCTACCACTTCACCCCGCTGGAGATCTTAGAGAGGAGGTGGAGGAGGGGACCCCTAACGGACGAGGAGATAAGGAGGTTCGTCAGGTATCACTTGGAGTACCTCAGGGACTACATCTACTTGAGCAATAACAGGGATAGCGCCTACTACCAGTGGCTTCATGACAAGGTTCCGTGGCTGAGGGGCAGGATCGACACCGAGGCCGTAAGGTTCTTAGACCTTCTAAAGCACTGATCCCCCCCCGGCGTGGTTTTTAAATCCCTCCCCAAGATCAGAGTTAGCCTAGGGATGAAGGGCTCTGATGGGCGCTCCATGGTGTTCACCGTCTACACAATCGGATATGGAGGCAGGAAGTTCTCGGCGTTCCTCTCGCTCCTGAAGGAGCATGGGATCGAGATCGTGGTCGATGTGAGGAGATTTCCCAGGAGCAAGGATGAGGACTATAACCGTGAGGTCCTGGAGGAGAACCTTGGAGCGCAGGGCATCAGATATGTCTTCATGGGCGAGACCCTCGGCGGGTTCAGAGGCGGATATGAAGCCTATACGAAAACGGAGACCTACAGGCAGGGGATAGAGCAGCTCTTGGACCTTCTGCGTGAGGGACGGGTCGCCTTGATGTGCTTGGAGAGGAATCCAAAGTGGTGTCATAGGAGGTATATCTGCGAGACGCTGGAGGAGATGGGGATACAGGTGGAGCATATAATTTAGCCTCCTCGGTGCTCCAAGAAAATTTAGGAAAAGGGAAACATTTTTAGGTTGGTGCTAAGTTTCCTCACCCTTGGGTGATGGCCCTTGGACGTTGAGACGGGCGTGACCCGGAGGGAGGGGAGGTACCTGATGTTCATGTATCGAAGGGGGATAGAGGAGGGGAGGAGAATCACGACGACTCTCCTCGCTAGGTCCTTCCAGGTCAATCCCGCGACCGTGACGGGGATCCTCCGGAGGCTCGCCGAGAAGGAGTTGATCGAGTACACTCGGTATTATGGGGCTGAGCTCACAGAGAAGGGGGTGGCGGAGGCTCGGAGGTTGCTGAGGAAGCACCGCATACTGGAGGTCCTCTTCGTGAACTTCCTGGGCTACGACGCGGAGAGGGCGTGTGAGGAGGCCTCCAAGATAGACTACTACTGCTCCATGGACCTGATCAACTCCATCTGTCGGGCGTACGGACACCCGAGGACTTGCCCCTGCAATAAGGAGATCTTCCGAGATCCGACGTGCATAGGAGGTGAGGATGGTGCCAACGGGGATTTCTCAGATCATCTTTAGATCCCTTCTCGAGACTGCGAAGATCGTTGGGATGGTCATCCTGCTTATGATCCTAATCGAGTTCTTGGAGTTGAGGTTCAAGGATAAGATCAGGGAGAAGATCACCTCAAGTCCCCTGACTCAGTATGTAATTGCCTCTCTTCTGGGGGCGATACCCGGCTGTATGGACGCCTTCTTCATAGTCTCCCTCTACATCCATGGCATAGTCGGGTTCGGTGCCCTGACGGCTGAGATGCTCTCCACGGCGGGGGACGAGGCCTACGTCATGCTGGCGTTGATCCCCCGCACCGCGCTGGTCATCTTCGCCCTCTGCGCCCTCCTTGGGGTGGTCGGGGGCTTCCTCGCGGATGGGATCGTCAAGAGAATAAACCTGAGAACCTGTGAGTCCTGTGAGATCAAGGCCCTCGAGGAGGGGTCATCGCTTAGCCTGGGGTATTTCCTCAGGGAGCATCTCCTTGAGCACATCGTTAGGAGGCATCTCGTGAGGCTCTTCCTGTGGATCTTCCTCACCCTGGTGGTGGTTAGCGTCTTGGAGCAGTACCTCAGTCTGGAGACGCTCATATCCTCGCTGCCGAGGTGGCTCCTGATCGTCCTCGCCGCCGTGGTCGGGATCGTGCCGGAGTCTGGTCCCCACCTTCTCTTCGTTGTGATGTACTCAAAGGGCTTGATCCCCTTCTCCGTCCTCTTCGTCAATACCCTCTCCCAGGATGGGCATGGGCTGCTTCCCTTGCTCTCCTACTCGGTGAAGGACACGGTCTATGTCCAGATCTTCACGACGCTCTTCGCCCTGATGGTGGGGGTCGTAATCCTTTTCCTTGGGCTCTGATTAGGTGGAAGTGGGGCGGTTTGAGGTTCGAGTATCCCAGGCACCTCCGTTTCAGGTGCCTGAGGTGTGCCCTCTGCTGCAGAGACACGGAGGTGAGGGAGAGGAGGATCCTCCTCCTGGAGATGGAGGCGAGAAGGATCTCCGAGGCGACCTCCATGGAGGTTGAGGAGTTCGCGGAGAGAATAGAGGGCTCGGAGCCCTTCCTATATAGGATGAGGAAGAGGGAGGGGA
The DNA here is from genome assembly GCA_003601775.1 of Candidatus Bathyarchaeota archaeon. Classification (GTDB taxonomy): domain Archaea; phylum Thermoproteota; class Bathyarchaeia; order TCS64; family PIYN01; genus PIYN01. Next base: position 5,192 of record PIYN01000033.1, on the reverse strand, counting down.
GGTGCCTCTTCCTAAGGGGAAACTTCTGCTCCATCTACGAGATAAGGCCGATCATCTGCAGGTTCTACCCCTTCCAACTGGAGAACCTCGGGGGAGACAGATACCGGTTCTCCTACACGGAGGAGTGCCCAGGCATCGGGGAGGGACCAGAACTGGGGAGAGAGTTCTTCGAGGAACTCTTCGAGGAATTCCTGAAGGTCATGGCAACTATTTGATGCAGCACCGCCAAGGATCAGCGATCTATTCAAGGTGCTCGGACGGGGGCAAAACTATTTTTTATTACTCATTTAAGATAATGATTTTAGGTGTGTTGTGATGAGGGGTATGGTTGTCGCTCCTCACTGCCTCGCTGTGGAGGAGGGTGTGAGGGTTCTACGGAGGGGTGGAAACGCTGTGGACGCGGCGGTGACGGTTGCCTTCGTCCAGTGTGTCGTGGGTATAGGCTCCTGTGGGATCGCGGGCTTCGGCTCCCTCCAAGTCTACCTATCTGAGAGTGGTGAGCATAAGGTCATAGACTTCCACGGGAAGGCCGGGTCGAAGGTCAGGCCCGATATGTGGGAGGACCTCCTGATAGGGGAGAACCGCACCGGCTACGGGTACCTGCTGAGGGGGAGGGTGAACGACATCGGCTACCAGTCGATAACGACCCCCTGCACCCTCAAGGCCCTACACGAGGCCCTCACGAGGTATGGGACCCTCAGCCTCAAGGAGGCCCTCGCCCCAGCCATCAGATACGCCGAGGAGGGCTTCCCCTTCCAGGGGAGGATGTCGATGAGATGGGGCTTCAGGATGGCCCCGGGGATGCCGACCTTCGCAGAGAGGCTGAGGACAACGAAGGCCGCGGAGAAGATCTTCCTCAAGGAGGGGAGGCCCTACTACCCCGGCGAGATCCTCGTCCAGAGGGACCTCGCCGAGACCCTGAGGAGGATAGCCGAGGAGGGGGTAGAGGACTTCTACTCAGGCGAGATCTGCGACAAGATGATCAGGGACCTGGAGGAGCATGGGAGCTTCCTCACCCGGAGGGACATAGAGAAGTATGAGGTGACGATCACAGAGCCCCTCCGCACGGAGTATCGGGGGTACACCGTGTGGACGAACCCCGCTCCCGGGGGAGGCATCACCCTCCTGGAGATCCTCAACATCCTCGAGGGCTACGACCTCAGCCAGTACGACTGGAGGGGGATGGGCCCAGACGCGGCAGAGTACCTCCACCTGGTCGCGAGCGCCTTCAAGGCTGCCCAGAGGGATAGGGCCGAGTACGTGGGGGACCCGGCCTTCGTGGAGGTGCCGACGGAGAGGCTCATTTCTAAGGAGCACGCCGAGGGGTGGAGGGAGCGCATCGACGCGGGGGAGAGGCTCACCATCCCCAGGTGGGCCCCGAGGGAGGATCCCTCGACGACCCATCTCTCCGTCGTGGACTCCCGGGGGAACGCCGTCTCCCTCACCCACTCCCTCGGCGCCTCCTCAGGCGTCGTCACACCAGGCCTCGGCTTCCTCTACAACAACTGCATGAACTGCTTCAACCCCATCCCCGGGCACCCCAACTCCATCGCCCCCGGGAAGAGCCGCATCAGCGGGATCTCACCCACCATCGTCTTCAAGGAGGAGGAGCCCTACCTCATCATAGGGGCGCCCGGCGGGAACAGGATCATAGGGGCCGTGGCCCAGGGGATCCTCAACGTCATAGACCATGGGATGACCCCCGTGGAGGCCGTCTACGCCCCCAGGATCGACTGCCAGTGGTTCGACACCGTCGACGTCTCCAGGAGGATCCCCTCCTACCTCTGCAGGGCTTTGGAAGAGCGGGGCCACAGAGTCGTCAAGAGCCCCTTCGACTATGAGCCCTTCGCCTGGGTGCAGGCCCTCCTCGTGGACAGGGAACATGGGAGGGTCCTGGGAGGTTCGGACCCGAGGGGGGGAGGCGTCGCCCTATCCGAGTGAGGAACACGCCGGAGCGCTGGAGTCGACTGAGGTGCTGAGGATCAGGAATAGGGAGGCACTGGTAAGCCACGCCCTCTCCACGCTCGCCTCGAGGGCCAGGGGGATCGCCCTCGACACCATCGAGGAAGCACTGAGGTCGGTGGACCCGGGGAGACTGGTCAAGTCGAGGGTCACCCTGACCGGAGATACGCTCAACGTCGACGCCCACATCTTCGATCTGAGCCACTTTCGAAGGGTCCTCGTCATCGGAGGGGGGAAGGCGAGCGGGGCTATGGCCGAGGCCTTGGAGGAGATCCTTGGGGATCGGATAGAGGGAGGGGTGGTCGTCGTCCCGAGGGGGACCGGAAAGAGGTATCGCCTAAGGAGAATAGGCCTCCATGAGGCCCCCCACCCCATCCCCGACGAGGAGAGCGTCGAGGCCGCGAGGAGGGTGATGGAGATGGCGGGAGAAGCCGAGGAGGACGACTTGGTCTTCTGCCTGATCTCCGGAGGGGGCTCGAGCCTGATGACCCTGCCGAGGGAGGGGGTCACCCTCAACGACAAGCAGAGAGTCACAGAGATGCTGCTCAGATCCGGGGCCACCATAGACGAGATAAATACAGTCAGGAAGCACCTATCGGGCCTTAAGGGGGGACAACTCGCGGGGAAGATCCACCCCGCGACCCTCATCACCCTCATCCTCTCAGACGTCGTGGGAGACCGGCTCGACGTGATAGCCTCAGGCCCCATGACACCGGACCCCACCACCTTCCAAGAGGCCATCTCCATCCTGAAGAGGTATGGGCTCTGGGGGGAGGCACCAGAGTCCGTGAGGAAGACTCTATCCAAGGGGGCGAGGGGGGAGATCCCGGAGACGCCTAAGGTTGGAGACCCCTCCTTCAGGAAGGTGCTCAACGTCCTTGTGGGGAACAACCGGATCGCCTGCTCCGCCGCCTTAGGAGCGCTCCAGAGGAGAGGCCTGAAGACGCTGTTCCTGGGCTCCTTCGTCGAGGGAGAGGCAAGGCATCTGGGCTTCTTCCTCGGAGCCCTGGCGAGGGAGATCAGGGTCTCGGGAAACCCGCTCCCACCTCCAGTCGGCGTGGTGGTCGGCGGAGAGACGACGGTGAGGGTCACGGGAGGCGGGACCGGGGGGCGGAACCAGGAGGTCACCTTGGGAGCGGCCCTGAAGATAGAGGGCTTGGACGGCGTAGTCGTCGCCTCCATCAGCACAGATGGGATTGACGGACCGACCGACGCGGCTGGCGCCATAGTCGACGGAGATACAGCCCCCCGCTCCCGGGAGTTGGGCCTCGACGTGAGGGAGTACTTAGAGGAGAATGACTCCTACACCCTCCTCTCGAGGCTCGACGACCTCATCTACACGGGGCCCACGGGGACAAACGTCAACGACCTATCCCTCCTCATAGTCCTCTGATGGAAATCGCCTGGGGAGCCCCGAGAGACCCCCTTCTCTTAGGAGACCCAGAGGGCCGTCGTGTTCACCTCGAAGATCCAGATGTCGTAGACACTCTCCCTGAGGATGAGGAGGGAGGGCCTCTCCTCCTCCAAGAGCCTCAGGATCTCTGGGGTATACTGCCACCCCGTGTAGATCCACAGGGTGATGTTCTTCGCCCTGAACCAGTCGACGAGGGCCTCCGCTGTCCTGTTCCCGTAGTAGAAGGGATTATAATGGTTGCTCAGGAGGTCCGTCACCGGCACCCCCCACCGGTCTGCGATACGGTAGATGACCGTTGGGAGGTCGCAGACGATCCTCCCACCATGGTAGTACCTCATGGCGTCGTCCGCGGCCTGGAAGGCGTAGATCGTGTAGCACTGATACCTCTGGTAGGCAGGTATGGCCGAGGCGAGTAGCAAGAGGAAGAGGATTAGGGAGGCCTCTCTCAGGCGATAAGCTCTGAGCCTCGGCTTTGAGGCGATGTGTGCCAGGATCAGGGTCCCAAGGACGGCGGGGAGCATCAGGATTCTGAGGACGATGAGGAAGAGGAAGAGGTCCCGCAGGTACTGGAGGGTGTAGAACCCGCAGAAGAGGAAGGAGATGAGGAAGAGGGAGTAGAGGGCGTACCTCCTCGGCGGCCTCCGGATCATGTATAGGAGGGAGGCGACTGAGAGGAGGACGGGGGAGGACAACCCCAGGGCCGCCGGGCTCCTGAGGACCCTCCGGCTCCAATCCGCGAAGAAGCGGGCGGCGAGGACGGAGAGAGGCGGACGGTCCGATCCCCTCCAGCCCCCGAGGGCGTCGTAGAAACTCCAGTAGAGGGGATAGACGGGGTTCCCCGTCCTCGTCTGGAAGAACCACATGAAAGGAACCAAGACTATCAACCATCCGAGGAGGAGGCGGGTGAACCTCCCCACATCCCGCCCATAGAGGAGGACTCCAAGGATGAAGAGTAGGCTGATGGGCCAGAGCTCTATCCTGCTCTGGGAGGCCAGGCCGAAGAGGATGCCCGAGAGGATCGGATGCCTCCTGTGGAGGTAGAAGGCGGCGACGGCGAGGAAGAGGGCGAGGGTATCCTGGAGCGCCAGGATGTCGAAGATGACGAGGACGGGGCAGAGGGCGGAGAGGAGGGCTGCGTGGAGGCCCACCCCCCAATAGAACTGGTCCCGCCCAGTGAGGTAGACGAGCCAGACGGTGAGGCTGCCGAGGACCATGTTGAGGACCCTGTAAGGCAGGATCGAGGTGGTGCGGAGGAGCCAGAGGAGGGCGGCCTCGACGAGGTGGGGGAAGACCCCCCCCCCAGAAGTACTCCATCCCCCCGAGGTCCCACATCCTCCCCTGCCTCAGCCCGATCTTCAGGGTGAAGTAGGCGATCTGCCAGTGATGGCACCTATCGGAAACTGATAAATATTTTGGCAATGTTATGGGTGTTGATGGTTCGGGAGGGTTATGAGTCTGTGGAGTTTTGGTTGGGGAGGTTGAGGCCGTCTACTGCTGTGACTAATAGGTATCATTTTGAGCGGTTTATGGCTTGGATGAGGGTGAATGGTGGGGAGTTTGCTGGTTTTACTCCTGATGAGTTGGTGGAGTTTCAGATTGGTGCTTCTGGGCGTGATAGGTTTAAGATTTTGGATTTGGTTCAGAGGTACGTTAATAGTCTTAGGGGGCGTCATGGTACTAAGGTGAAGGTCTATTCCACGATTAGGAGCTTCTTCCTGCATAATAGGGCTGAGCTTCCCAGGGATAGGTCTTTCAAGATTAAGGGTGATCGTCCCAAGGTTGTGGGGAGCCTTACGCCCGAGGAGATTAGGCAGAT
>PIYN01000010.1 GCA_003601775.1 Candidatus Bathyarchaeota archaeon | reverse complement strand
AGGATGTGCCGGCTCGGGATCGTCTACCCTGAGATCTACGAGACCCAAGCCCGGGCGATCTTCGAGGCCGCCTCGGAGCTGAAGAAGGAGGGCTTCGACCCGAGGCCCGAGATCATGATCCCCGGGAGCATCGTCTGGACGGAACTGGCCTTCCTGAAGAAGCTGATAGAGAAGGCGAGGAAGGAGGTGGCGGAGAAGTACGGCTTCGAGATCCCCTATAGATACGGGACGATGATCGAGATCCCACGGGCCGCCCTGACCGCCGACGAGATCGCCAAGATCGTCGACTTCTTCAGCTTCGGGACGAACGACCTCACCCAGACAGGCCTCGGCCTAAGCAGGGACGACGCCCAGGGGACCTTCCTCCCCATCTACCTCGACAAGCACATTCTCGAGAGAGATCCCTTCCAGACGCTGGACGTGAAGGGGGTGGGGAAGCTCGTGGAGATCGGCGTCAAGCTCGGCAGGAAGGCGAACCCGAACTTGAAGATAGGGATCTGCGGGGAGCACGGAGGGGACCCTGACTCCATCTACTTCTTCCATAAGGTAGGCTTGGACTACGTCAGCTGCTCACCCTTCAGGATACCTGTAGCACGGCTGGCCGCGGCCGTCGCAGCGCTGAGGGAGGAGGCCTCCGGCTAATCCATCCACCTATCCGAGACGAAGTCGACCAGGCGACCGGCGACGTAGGGCATGACCGCGAGGTAGACTATCCAGCCCAGCATCGGTATCACCCTGACGATGCTTATCGCCATGGTGGCTATCCCGAAGACGATAGTGAAGATGAGACCGCAGAGCCAGTAGTTTAGGCCCTCGTTTTCAACCAACCTTCCCATTTAATACCCCTGTCTCCCTAACAGTTTATCAACATTTAAACCTTCTTTACCCCATCTCCCTGACCACCTTAGTAACAGAAGTAGACCGGGAGGCCCAGTTCACGGGCGAGGCTGGAGACCTTGAGGCGGAGTCCCTCGTAGTATTTTGAGCCTTGGCGTAGGGCTGAGGCGAAGCTCGGGAGGAGGTGGGGGAAGTTCTCCTCCAGGGCCCTCCTTATTGGGGGCCAGTTCCCCGCCTTGATGTTCAGCCTGTCCACGAGGACCCTGTCTACGCCGATCTGGGCGAGTTCCCTGAGGAGCCCTTCAAGGCCCTCCTCGCTGAGATAGGGAAGCATGGGCCCGAGGAAGGCGTAGGTCGGGATGCCGGAGTCGCTGAGCACCCTGAGGGCCTCCAAGCGTCTCTCCACGGGGGAGGCATGGGGCTCGAAGATCCCCCTGATCTCGTCGTCGATGGTGGTGATGGTGAAGCCGACCTCTATGTCGCTGAAGCGTTGGAGGAGGTCCAGGTCCCTGAGGACGAGGACGGACTTCGTCTGGATGTTGGTGGGGAAGTCGTAGTCGAGGAGGAGCTGTAGGCAGCCCCGCGTCAGCCTCCACTCCCTCTCCAGGGGCTGGTAGGGGTCCGTGACGCTGGAGAGGAGGACGACCCCCCGCTTCTTCCTCGGGAGCTCCCTCGCGAGGCACTGGAGGGCGTTGACCTTCACGTCGACGTAGGTCCCCCACTCCTCCCCTGGGTGATTGCGTCTCCCCATAAACCTGGCGTAGCAGTAGATGCACCCATGCTGGCACCCGAGGTAGGGGTTTATGGCGTAGTCTACGTCCTCGATCCCACTCCTCCCCATCAGGGTCTTACACCTGATCCTCCCCACCCGGACCATGATGACGAACCCTACTCCCCTTGGTCCTCCTCCCGCTTCAGGGAGGCGAGGATCTCCCTACATTTCTCCGCGTAGGGGCAGTAGTCGAGGCATGAGACCTCCTCCTGGTCCCTGCGCACCCTCCTGCCACAGTTATCGCAGATCGCCGAGTCCTCATCGCTCCAGATCTCCACTTCAGCACCGCAGAAGGGGCACTTGATGAAGGAGGGAGTGGGTCTCAGGAACTTCTCAAGTCCCGGGCAGGTCTGGGGCGTCCTACGTCTAAACATCCCCCTCAGCCCCCATGTATCAACTTGGGTATGCACCTGACGCAGACCCACCGATCCTCCCCCTTGACCCTGACAGGTATCAAGGCAACCTCCTCATCCGTCCTGCCGCAGAGGAAGCACTCCGCCAACCATCCCATCTCCTCAGGCGTTTCTCAACGTAATAGGGAATCCTCCCAATTAAACCTGATCAGACCGGGGGCTTTTAGCCGCCAAGACGCTACAGAGAGGATGAACCTCCTCCTCCCTTCTATGCGGGAGCCCTCCGTGATCCCCTTTGAGATAAAAGGAACAGCCGACGGGAGCCAAGATCCTACTTAAAGTTTATATAAGAGAGTTCTAAACTTCTTAGTGGGTAGATTGTTAATTAATATTGCCTAATATACCCTAATATATCTCAGACTCTGCCTATCAGTCGTGGCAGTAGGGGGGAGTGTAGAGATGGGTGAGATAAGGGTGGCGTTAGCGGGGATCGGAAACTGCGCCTCCGCCCTGGTCCAAGGGGTGAAGTACTACCGGGACGCGAAGGAGGGGGACTTCATCCCAGGGTTGATGCACGTGAACTTCGGCGGATACCACATCAGGGATATAAGGTTCGTCGCGGCCTTCGAGGTGAACAGGGAGAAGATCGGGAAGGACCTCAGCGAGGCGATCTTCGCCGAGCCCAACTGCTGCGCCAAGTTCGCTAACCCCATGCCGAGACTCGGCGTCGAGGTCCTCCCAGGGCCCATCCTCGACGGCGTCGCCCCGCACATGAGGGAGGCCTTCAAGGTCTACGCCGAGGACGAGGATCCGGTGGACGCCGCAGAGGTCCTCAGGGAGACCGAGGCGGATATGCTCGTGAACTTCCTCCCGGTAGGCAGCTACGAGGCGACGCGGTACTATGCCCAGGCCGCACTCGACGCGGGCTGCGCCTTCGTGAACTGCATCCCGGAGTTCATCGCCAGCGATGGGAAGTGGGCTGCGAGGTTCGAGAGGGCGGGGCTGCCCGTCGCCGGGGATGACATCAAGAGCCAGGTCGGTGCGACGATCCTCCATCGGGCCCTGGTGAACCTCTTCGTTGAGAGGGGGGTCGTGGTCGATGAGACCTATCAGTTGAATATCGGGGGGAACACGGACTTCCTGAATATGACCTGCGAGGAGCGGCTGAGGACGAAGAGGGTCAGCAAAACGGAGGCGGTGACGAGCATGGTTCCCTACCCCGTCCCGACGAGGATCGGCCCCTCCGACTACGTCCCCTTCCTCGGCGACAAGAAGATATGCTACATACACCTGAAGGGGAGGAACTTCGGGAACCTTCCAGTGGTGGTCTCGGCCAAGCTCGAGGTCGAGGACTCCCCGAATAGTGCCGGGGTGGTCATCGACGTCATAAGGGCGGTGAAGTTGGCGTTGGATCGCGGGATCTCAGGGCCGCTGACGAGCATCTCCGCCTACGCCTTCAAGCACCCCCCGATCCAGGTGGAGGACCACATAGCCCGGAGATGGGTTGAGGAGTTCATCCAGGGGAAGCGGGAGCGCTGAGGGGGAGTCCCCAGGCCTGGTCCCCCTGGGCCGGGGCGGGGTCTAAGGCTGCGACCCTTTCCCTTTTTTCAGGAGGGGGGGTTGGTGAAGGCACTGATCATAGCCGCGGGTCGTGGCAACAGGTTGAGGCCGTACACCGATGAGAGGCCAAAGTCACTGGTGCCCCTCTTAGGGTTGAGGTTGATCGAGAGGGTGATACTCTCGGCTAAGGAGGCGGGGATAAGGGAGTTCGTGGTCGTGACGGGGTACAGGGGGGAGGAGGTCAGGGCCTTCCTGGGCGATGGAGGGAGATACGGGGTCGCCATAGAGTACGTGGAGAACAGGCTCTGGAGGAGGGGAAACGGAACATCGGTCTACGAAGCGAGGGGGCTCCTCAACGGGAGGTTCATCCTCCTCATGTCGGATCACATCTTCAACCCGGAGATCCTGTCAGAGTTAAAGAGGTGTGAGCCTGGGGAGAGGGAGTGCATCCTCTGCGTCGACACCTGCATGGAGGACGTCGTTGACTTGGATGAGGCCACTAAGGTCAGAGTCGTCGGGGACAGGATCGTGGATATAGGGAAGGACCTGAGGGACTTCAACGGCGTGGACACGGGGATCTTCCTCTGCACGCCCTACCTCTTCGAGGTCCTGGAGAGGAATATCCAAGCGGGTCGCTGCTCGCTGACGGAGAGCATGAGGGACCTGGCGGGGGAGGGGGGGCTCAGGGCCCTCCCCATAGACGACGGCGACTACTGGCTCGACGTGGATACGCCCGAGAGCCTCAGGGCCGCCGAGAAGCTGCTCCTCTTCAAGGCCTCTAAACACGCCCTGGCCACGAGGGCCCTGTACAGGTACCTGAACACACCCCTCACGAGGCTCTTCGCCCTGACTCCCATCACCCCCAATCAGGTGACCCTCCTAAGCCTCTTGGCGGCGGTGGCGTCCTCCCTCCTATTCATCTACCACCACCCCCTCCCGGCGGGCCTCCTCGCCCTCCTCAGCTCGGTTCTGGATGGTGTCGATGGGAAGTTGGCGAGGATCAAGCACATGAAGACGACCTACGGCGGTATCTTCGACTCCTTCGTGGATCTCTATGAGGACCTCGCGGTCTTCTTCGGGATGGCCTACTACGGGTACGTCGAGACCTTGGATCCCCTCCTCTGGTTCTTGGCGTTCCTCGCCCTGACGGGGACGATAGCCGTCTCGGTGCCAGCGGGGATATCGACCCCCACGAGGAGGTACTGGGTCTCCCTCTCGAAGCTGTACCGCTGCTTCCCCTTCAAGTCGAGGAGAGGGGAGGTCGATAGGTGGGTCGTGGAGTGCTCACCCGCCAGCAAGGATATGCGGTACCTGTGGATCTTCGTCGGAAGCACTCTGGGGCAGGTGGTCGCCACCCTCTGGGCGGTCGCCGTAGTCACGAACCTTATGGCGGTCTACCGCCTCCTGAGGGCTAAACTCACGACGGAGCACCTCTCCATGGCTGAGATCGAGGAGTACCTCGAGAAGATCTACGCCAAGTGAGGTGAGAGGATGAGGGTCGCCTTCGTCTCGACCTTCCCACCCCTACGCTGCGGCATCGGGACGTACACCGAGATGCTCGCGGAGGCTCTCGCCGGGAAGGGGGCGGAGGTCGTCGTCCTCACGGAGAGGAGCGTCGGGGAGGTAAACAGGAGGGATCTCCGGGTGATCCCCTGCTTCGACTCAAAGCGGGGTTTCGTTGAGCCGGTCCTGAGGGAGGTGGAGGAGGCCCAGCCCGATGTGGTCCATATACAGCACGACTATACGCGGTACAGCCCCCCTGAGAGGTTTTTAGAGTTACTGGATGGCCTCTCGGACCGCAGGGTCTTCGTGACGATGCACGCCGTCCTGACGAGGGAGACCTCGGATTACCACCCCTACTGCGAGGAGTTAAACCGTGGGATAGGGGAGAGGGCGAACATCATCGTCCATCAGGAGACGGCGAGACGGGTCCTGCTGAGGATAGGGGTCCCCCCCAGGAGGGTGAGGGTCATCCCCCATGGAACCCTCCATCTGAGCCATAGGCCGGATAAGAGGGGGTGTTTTAATCTCCCTGAGGAGAGGCCGGTATTGGCGCAGTTCGGCTTCCTCAAGGAGCAGAAACAGGTCCACATCTCGATAAGGGCGATGCCCCTCATACTGGAGAGGTGCCCCAAGGCCTTCCTCTTCATAGGCGGCTCCGTCCACCCCTACTACGAGAAGGATAGGAGGTACCACGACTACGTCGATCGATGCCTCGGCCTGATAGAGGAGTTAGGCCTCTCAGACAACGTATTCCTGTTGAACGACTTCCTCTCAAAGGAGAGGCTTGAAAGGAGCATATGCTCCGCCGATGTACTCCTCTTCCCCGAGAAGATGAACTACTGGTCCGTCAGCGGGATGCTCCACCTCGCCCTGGGGGCTCGAAAGCCCGTCGTGGCCGCTCGGTCGCCGAAGTTCGAGGAGATCAGCCGCTACATCTCAGACGAACTCCTCTTCACCCCCGGAGATTATAAGCAGTTGGCGAAGATCGCCGTCAGGCTCCTCCGAGACCCCCAGTTCTCAAGGGCCATAAGGGGGCGCATCAGTAGATTTGCGTCAAGGACCTCCTGGGACCGGGTGGCAGAGATGCATCTGAGGGCCTACTCAAGGCCCCGTTAAACATCGCCAAACTCGAAGGGGCCTCTTCCTTAAAGAGCATATTTACAGGATCAGGTCCCTGGGACTCCGGGTTTGAAGGGGCGTTCAGCGGAGGGCTATGGTAAAATATCCTTCACCCTGTTTTTATTATGGAGCGTTGGGGTATGAGGGGCTGGTATTCAAGGGGCACCGCGATTATAGACCCGGGACTCTTCGTCCCAGAGGATTGGGAGTCTCCCAAGTCTGGGGTGGTCGTCTTCGTCAAAAGGGTCTATGACTGGATGCGGGCGGCGGTCGGAGAGGTGGAACTGGAGAGGCGTGGGGGGTTGCTCGGGGCACGGAGTTTCTTCGCCACGGAGGACGGCCTCGGGGTCTTTCACTCCTATTTCGGCTCGCCCGCGGCCGTCGCCTTGGTCGAGGTCTTGATCGCCGGCCGCATCAGGGAGTTGGTCATCCTCGGGGAGGCCGGCGCGATATCCCCGGATATCCGTCTTGGGGGAGTGTTGGTCCCGACCTTCGCTGTGAGGGAGGAGGGGACGAGTTACCACTACCTCCCTCCCGACGCCCCTGCGAAGCCCTCCGAGGAGGTCAAGGGGAAGATCAAGGGGCTGCTTGAGGAGGAGGGGATCCCCTACAAGGAGGGGGGAGTATGGACCACCGACGCGGTCTTCAGGGAGACCCGAGACAAGGTCGTGAGGTACTCATCCCAGGGCGTGCTCGCCGTTGAGATGGAGTGCTCAGCCCTCTTCTCAGTCGCGGAGTATAGGGGAGTAGAGGCAGGGGCACTGTTAATAATCACAGATGAGTTACACGGGAGGAGATGGAGGGAGGCCTTTAACGACCCTGAGGTGGTGGAGAAGGAGAGGAGGGTCTCTGAGCTCTTAGCGAAGAACTGGCCAAGATGGTCTGACACACCGCTAAGACACGATTGAGTAAATGAGCAGGGAGCTGTATCGTCTTCAGTAAACTCTAATCAGGGAGAGGTTCCAGAGGCAGGCTCCCAGTCTGATGGCCCCGAGGATGATGGGGTAGGCGAGGAGACCCCTGAAGGGCCCACCCCTCTTGACTCGGAGGATGAGGTAGGGTATGGCGATGCCAAGGGCTATGAGGATGAGGTCGAAGGGGAGCCAGAGCCCCTTGGACATGAGGAAGACGGCGAACTGATTGGTCTCGTAGATGTAGGGGAAACGGAGGGCTATCATCGTGGAGAGGTGATCCCCCAAGGTTCCGAGGATGAGGAGGAAGTAGGCGAAGGCCTCTAAGTAGAAGAACCTGCTCCGCTCCATCTCCCGCCCCGTAATAATAGAGGGTTAATCTATATTTTAAATATGTAGGAAAGATAGTTTAGGAAGAATCTTCTGTTTGGAGGCATCTGGGGGCGTCTTCGTGGATCAGGCGGGGAGGGAGCTGGGTCGGGAGGAGGGGGCTAAGCTCGCCGCGACCCTTCTAACCCTCGTCGTCTTCCTCTGGGTCGCAGCGACCTCCTCCATAAGGGGGCAGGTCCTCGGCGTCGTCCTCCTCGCCCTCGTCCTCTGGAGCCTCTATCCACGCCACCACCTCCTCTCCTCGATCCTCGTCATAGCCCTCCTCTCCCTCTTCCAAGTCTCCCTCAGCCCAGGGGAGTTCATAGACTCCCTACTCTCCACCTATGGGGGGAGCGGCCTCTGGATCATCGTCTCGGGCTTCATCCTCGCGGAGGCGATGAAGACCTCGGGCCTCGCCAAGAGGGTTGCCCTCTGGATCGTCTCAGCCCTGGGCGGAAACCCAGATAGGGTCATCCTCTCCGTCGCCCTCGCGAACCTCGCCGTCGCACCTCTCTCTCCCTCGACGACGGCGAAGGCCTTCCTCCTCCTCCCCATCTGCAACGGCCTCATCGAGGCCTTCGGGGTCGAGAAGGGGCGGAGCAGGTATGGGGCGGGGGTGATGTTGATGTCCATGGCCGCGAACAACATCTGCTCCACGGGCTTCCTCACGGCGACCGTCCCTAACCCCATCTCAGCCGAGTACATCCGGACGGCCTCGGGCATCGACCTCGGATGGCTTGGGTGGCTCAGGATGGCCCTCCCCCTCACCCTCATCCTCCTCGCCGCCTCCTGGCTCCTCTGCAGGTGGATGTTCAGGCCCGAGGTGGAGGCAACCCCGGGGGCGCTGGAGCGCATCAGGGACCTGAGGAGGGGGCTGGGCCCCCTAAGCCGGGGGGAGGTGCTCGTTGCCTCCCTCTTCTCCCTCTTCCTCCTCCTCTGGATCACGGAGGGGCTCCACGGTCTCAACTCCGGCCTCATCAGCCTCGCCCTCTCCCTCCTCCTCTTCCTCCCAGGGGTTGGTGTCCTGAGGATCGGCGGCTTCGCGGGGGAGGTCCCTTGGGGCTCCATCGCCCTCTTCGCGGCGAGCATGTTCCTGGCGAAGGCCGTCGGCCACTGGAGGGCCTTCGACCCCGTGGCCCTGAGCCTCTTCCATCACCTCGGGCTCTCCCGCCTCCCGCCCCTCCCCTTCATCTCCCTCACGGTCCTCGTCTCCATGTTCCTCCACCTCGCCTTCACCTCCACGACCGTCTACGCGACGGTGATGATCCCCCTCATCATCTCCCTCACCCGGCTCCAGGGCCTCCAGCCCCAGGCCGTCGCCATACCCGTGGCCTTCCTCACCCCCATCGCCGTCATCCTCCCTGTCAACACCATCCCGAACATCGTCTTCTACTCCTCAGGGTACTTCAGCCAGAGACAGATGATCGCCTACGGTCTCCTCACAAGCCTCATCTCAGCCCTCCTCATCCTCCTGATAGGGCTGCCCTACTGGAGGCTGTTGGGCCTCCTCCAGGCCTGAGCAGGCGACGGCCCTGCCCGGGATGATAAAGGATAAAGGTGCTGGCCCTCCTATAGGTAGAGCAGTGACCTCCGACGTGGGCTCCCTCGACTTCCTCAGGGGCAACATCCTCGTCCTCATCCTGACGAATGTCATCTGGATATTCGCCCTCAGGATGATCCTCCCCTTCGTCCCCCTCTACGCCCTCGCCCTCAACGCTACGAAGCCCCAGGTCGGCCTCATCCAGGCCCTCAGGTTCACCGCCATGCTCCTGACCTTCCCCATAGCGGGATACCTCACCGACAAGTTGGGGAGGATCAGGATCATAGTCACATCCGGCTACCTCTCCTCAGCCGTCTATCTCCTCCTCGCCCTGGCCCCCGACTGGAGGGTCATAGCCCTCGGGAACTTCCTGGGAGGCCTCGCCTCCTTCTCCTTCCCGGCCCTCTCAGCCCTCACGGCCGACTCCCTGAAGCCATCTCAGAGGGGGATAGGCTTCGCCGTATCCATGGCGATCCCCGGGATCCTGGCGATCCCGTCCCCTTACATCGGCGGCTACCTCGTTACGAAGTATGGGACCGTCCCGGCGATGAGGGCCCTCTACCTCTCCCTCATGGCGACGAACCTCGTGGTCACGATACTGAGGATGAAGTTCCTCAGGGAGACCATAGACGTCTCAAGGGAGAGCCCCGTGGAACTCACCGCGAGGAAGATACCCCGCCTCCTCCTCGACTCCTACAAGGGGATAGCGGAGACCCTACGGTGGATGCCGAGGGGCCTCACCTCCCTGACGGCGATCCTCGTCCTCAGCTTCTTCTCTGACGCCGTCACGTCCCCCTTCTGGGTCGTCTACGCTACGGAGGCGATAGGGATCTCCAAGCTCCAATACGGCCTCATAACCCTCCTCGCCGGTGCCCTGAACATGCTCCTATCCATACCTGCAGGCCTCATCGTGGATCGGGTTGGACCTAAGAGGTCGATGTCCGCGGCCTTCCTCCTCTTCCTCCTCCCCATCCTCTACTTCCCCCATGCGAGGGACTTCAACACGGTCCTGGTGATCTACCTGGTGATCTCCCTGGCGAACGCCTTCTCCGTCACCGCCTGCCAGACGCTCCTGGCGAACCTGGTCCCGAGGGAGCTGCGGGGACGCGTCATGGCGGCTCTGGGAAGGGGCATGATTAGGATCAACGTCCTATGGAGCGGCGGAGGACCGGCCGTGGGGTTCCTCCTCTCCATCCCCCTCGCGCTGGGCTCCCTCTCCGGCGGCTACCTCTACACCCTCAACCCCGAGGCCCCATGGGTCCTCCTCACAGCCACCCTGACCCTCTGCCTCGCGATCCTCCTCTTCCTCTTGAAGGAGCCGGAGAGGCCGGAGTTATAACCGCCCCTTAGGAAGGAGATCCACGTCGCTCCTCAACGTAGAGGACAAAGAGGACCGTGGTCAATATCCCAAGAGACCCCGCCATCCAGAAGGGGACTATATAGCCCGTGAGGAGGTATCCAAGTAGGTTGACCATCTTCTCGGCGAAGACCTTGGTGATGTACCCTCCTAAAAGGGCGCCTACAAAGGTCCCAGAGTTGAAGAAGAGCTGCTGCAGGCCGAAGATGCTGCCCCTCACCCCATCCGCTGCGAGGTCCGCCTGGAGGGCCCTCATCGCAGGGGAGGAGAAGGCGAAGACGAGGCTCAGCATCGCCCCCAAGACGAGGAGGAGAGTATAGCTCGTGACTAGGGGGATCAAGAAGAACGCGAACCTTCCAACAACATATCCGAAGACCACGAAGGGCTTCCTCCTCCTCCATCGATCGCTGAGGTACCCCGCCAGGAAGGTCGCTGGGAGGGCGACGATGGAGAAGATGGAGAAGAAGAGGCCGATGAAGAAGGGGTCCTTGGCTACCTTCTCGATCATGTAGACGATCGCAACGGTCTGGAGTATCCCCATCGCCAACCCATTTATGAATCCATTCACATAGATCACCCTGAGACTCCTGAGGACGTAGCCGGGCATCTCCCCCAACATCTTGAATACCTCCCTGAAGCCACTCCTCCTGACATCCGTCCCTCCTCGATGAGAGGGGAGTAGGAGGAGGGTGAGGAGGGAGATGAGGGAGAGGAGGACGAGGAGGAGCAGGGGGATCTTCAAGGCTAAGATGACGTCTCCCCCACCATGACTGAAGACATACAGTTTGTATACGCCGACCCCGATACCGGGGCCCACCACCTGAGCGACCATCATGGAAGAGGAGTAGACCGAGATCATCTTCCCCCTGGACCACCGGGGTGTGACATCGGATAGGAGCGCCTCCGCCACAGGCCAGACCATCCCAGACGCGACGCCTTGGACGCCTCGGAAGAGGATGAAAAGCTGGAGGTTGTTGGAGAAGATGAAGCCGAGGTAGGAGGCCGTATAGAGGCCCATCCCCAAGAGGATCGTCTTCTTCTTCCCTATAGCATCGCTCACAAAGCCCACCACGCCCGCCGTGGGGGCCCTCATCGCCATAAAGGCCGCGGATAACATCCCAAGCTCAACAGCCCCCTGATGGGCCTCCACAGCCCCCGAGGTTAATTCCGGGAGCTCCCTCAGGATACCCTTCACGGCGAGAATGAGATACGGGAAGATGGGGGAGAGGGCTGAGAAACCAAGGTTGATGACGAAGGAGGCAACCGTCAGAAGGGCCACGACCCTCAGATAACCCCTCTCACCCATGACACTCACCCCCCAAACGTCTCTAAACCGGCTTAAAAGTGATTCGAGGGTCAGAATTTAAAGATTCTGTCCAAGGGAAAGGACCAATAATCGATGCATGACTAAGTCCGGTCCTATTCTTTAACCATCTTTCGCCCGTAGAAGGGTGTGGTAGCGGGAGGAAGATTTGAACTTCCGACCTTGGGGTTATGAGCCCCACGGGCTAACCTGGCTGCCCCATCCCGCTCCAAGGTAGATGATCCTCAAAGGCCGATTTATAAGTCTTCTCCCGGGCTCTCGGGGAGGTGGGGAAAGGTTAATTGGGTTAGGCGTGTAGGGTTGAGGGGAGGAGCATCTGTAAAGGGTAGTTGAGATGTCGAGGGAGGAGACGCGGCGGATCGCCCTTGAGAGGATTCACATACTCTTCAGGCTGGCCGACGAGGTCTTCCCGGAGAACCCGGAGCGGGCCCAGCGCTACATCGACCTCGCGAGGAGGATAGCGATGAGGTGTAGGGTCAAGCTCCCTAGGGAGTTGAGGAGGAGGATATGCAAGTACTGTAAGAGCCTCCTGAGGCCGGGGGTGAACTGCCGTGTCAGGGTGAGACAGAGGAGGGAGCCCCATATCGTCGTGACCTGCTTCAACTGTGGGAGGGTCTCACGCTACCCCATCAGGAGGAAGGGGTGATGGGGGGGCTGGTCCTCATAAGTCTGGGCCTCTCAGATGAGAGGGATATGAGTCTCAGGGCCCTGGAGGAGGCGAGGAGATGCGACCTCCTCTACGCGGAGCTCTACACCACGCTCCTCAACACGGATGTGGAGAGGCTGAGCCGCCTCCTGGGGAGAGATGTCACCCCGCTGAGGAGGAGGGACTTGGAGGAGGGGGCGGAGAGAGTTCTCAGGGAGGCCGAGGAGCGGAGGGTCGGCGTCCTCGTCGGGGGGGACTGCCTCGCCGCGACGACCCATATCTCCCTCCTCCTCGAGGCGAAGAGGCGGGGCATAGAGACCCGCGTCATCCACGGCTCCTCGATCCTCACGGCCGTCGCAGAGACGGGTCTATCCCTCTACCGCTTCGGCAAGACGGTCACCGTGCCCCTGCCACAGAGAGGTATACCCCCCCTCACCCCCTACCGAGTCCTCGGGGAGAACTTGGAGAGGGGCCTCCACACCCTCCTCCTCCTGGACTTGGACGTCGAGGGCGGGCGACACCTGACCGTAAATGAGGCGATGAGACTCCTACTTGGGGTAGAAGAGGAGGAGTGTAAGGGGGTCTTCACGGAGGAGACGCTGGCCGTGGGGGCGGCGAGGCTCGGCTCGGAGTCGGCGACCATCAAGGGGGGGAGGGTCAGGCGTCTCTTAGACATGGACTTCGGACCCCCGCCCCACGTCCTCATCGTCCCAGGGAGGCTCCACTTCTTGGAGGAGGAGGCCCTCAAGTTCTTCGCGGGGTGCAGAGAGGAGGACCTGAGGGGTAGGGAGAGGTACCTGGAGGACCTGGAGGCGCGGACGGAGAAGTACATCAGGAGCTGTGAGAAGGTCTTTGGGGAACTAAGGATCTCCTCCCTGCCCAGGAGCATAGACGAGGAGGGGGTAAGGGAGATATTGGGGTACGCTGAGATGTACCTGAGGGACGCGAAGTACTACTTGGAGGAGGGGAGGAAGGCCTCCGCCCTCTCCTCGGTCTCCTACTGCGAGGGAATCCTCGACACCCTCAGGATGCTGAGATTCGTCGAGTTCGACTGGTGAGAATATGACTGAGAAGAAGGGAAAGGTCGTCCTGACGACAGGGGCCTTCGATATCCTCCACTACGGCCATGTGAGGCTACTGGAGGAGGCGAAGAAGGTCGGCGGTGAGGACGCGAAGCTCGTCGTCATAGTCGCCAGGGACAAGACCGTTGAGAAGCGGAAGGGGAAGAGGCCCGTTCTCCCGGAGTGGGAGAGGAGGGCCATCGTCGCCGCCCTGAGGGTCGTGGACGAGGCCCTCCTGGGCTTCGAGGAGATGGATATGGAGAGGGTCATCGAGCTGGTGAAGCCGGATATCATCGCCGTGGGCTACGACCAAGACGATATAGAGGCCCAGCTCAGACGGCTGATCGAGGAGAAGGGCTACGATGTCCAGATAGTCAAGATGAGGCGCTACGGGTCGGAGGACCTTGACAGCTCCTCTAAGATCAAGGGACGTATCATCGAGAATTGGAGAGGGAGATCCTGACGAGGTCCCCATCCTTCAGCCCCAGGCGCTTCCTCAGGTTCACGGGCGCGATGATCTCCATCACTGAACGGTCGTAGCCGCTCCTCTCTGCGATGATCACCGCCCCCTCCACCTCGTCGTTGATCATCGCAGGGTAGCACTTCGCCCCTCCGAAGGACCTATCCTCTGTCCTGAACCCCTTGATCTCTATCCCCGGCATCCTTTCCAGCTGTTCCCTCCTCTCCAGGTCCCTCTTCGTCCTCAGCCTGATGTTCAGCGTCCCCGGGTAGGGCTCGAAGCCGAGCTTCTCCCTGATCTGGCTCCTGTACCCCTCCTGGCTTATGTAGTAGGCCCCCTCCCAGAGGCCGCTGAAGACGGTCCCCTCGAAGACGAAGGCCTCCTTCGCGGCCTCCTCCAGGTGCCTCCTTAGGTGATGGTAGACGGCGTGGAGGGCCTCCATCCCCTTCTCCGTTATGTGTATGAGGGTCCCATCCTTCTCGATCTTCCTCTCGATCATGGAGAGGTCCTCAAGGCTCCTGAGGTGCCTGGAGGCGGACTGCTGGGAGATCCCGAGGACCTCGGCCAGCTGTGTCGTGGAGATCTTCACCGCTCGGGCGCCCGCCCCTATCCTGAGGAGGGTGTAGAGTGTGAACCAGAGGTTGGGCTTCAGGTCAGGCCTCATACTGCTCATGACACAGGCCTCGCTCCTCCTGGGATTTAGTCGAGGCTCCTCAGAAATAAATTGATTGGGGTCCGCTGGGGGGTCAGCCCTTCGCCACCGCTATGGGGACGGACATCATGACCTTCGTCCCTATGCCGAGCTCGTCGCTCACCCTCGCGACCCTGTGGATGTCCTTGTACCCCTCTGGGACCTCCTCCTCCACGACCCTCCCGCTCGCAGCCCTCACGATGATCCCCTTCCTCCTCAGCGCGTTCAGGACCTCGCTGCTCCTGAACCTCCTCCTCGCCCCCGCCCTCGAGAGGACCCTCCCGGCGCCGTGGGCGGTGCTCGCGAAGGAGATCTCCTCCCCCTTCTCCGTGCCTACGAGGAGGTAGCTCGCCGTCCCCATCGTCCCGACGAGGAGGACCGGCTGACCTATGGGGCGGTAGTCGGCGGGGAGCTCGCGGCGCCCCGGACCGAAGGCCCTCGAGGCCCCCTTCCTGTGGACGAGGACCTTCTTCCTCTTCCCCTCCAGAGTGTGCTCCTCGATCTTCGCAGTGTTATGGGTCATCCCGTAGACGAGGTCCATCCCCAGGTCGTCCGCCGACCTCTTCAGGGTCTCCTCGAAGGCCCTGCGCACGAGGTGCATGATGATATGCCGGTTCAGGAAGGCGTAGTTCACGGCGCAGGCCATCGCCTCCAGGTAGTCCTCCCCCTCCCTGCTCGAGATCGGGGCGTAGCAGAGCTCCCTCGAGGGGGCCCTCAAGTGGTACTTAGCCATGGCTCGGTCCATGATACGTATGTAGTCACTGGCTATCTGGTGGCCGTACCCCCTCGAGCCGGTGTGCACCCAGACGATGACCTGGTCGACACCTGTGATCCCGAAGGTCCTCGCTGCCTTCTCATCGTAGATCTCCTTGACCCTCGCGATCTCGAGGAAGTGGTTTCCCGCCCCGAGGGTCCCTAGCTGCGACGCCCCCCTCTGCTTCGCCCTCGTCGAGACCTTATCGGGGTTCGCGTTATCCATGCATCCCCCCTCCTCCATGTGCTTTGAGTCCTCGGACCAGCCGTAGCCCTTCTTGATGGCCCACTCCACTCCCTCGACGACGGCCTTGTCCAGTTCCCCCGTGGAGATGCGGAGGAGGCCCTTCCTCCCGACGCCGCAGGGGACGAGGTTGAAGATCCTGTCTATGAGGTCCCGGAGGTGGGGTCTCACCTCATCGTAGGTGAGGTTCGTCCTGAGGAGGCGGACGCCGCAGTTGATGTCGTATCCCACCCCTCCGGGGGTAACGATCCCCTCGTCCATGTCGAAGGCCGCGACGCCCCCTATGGGGAAGCCGTAGCCCTGATGTCCGTCGGGGAGGGTGATGGAGTACTTCAGGATCCCGGGGAGCTGGGCGACGTCGGAGCACTGCTTTAGTGTGAGGTCCCCCTTCATCTTCTCCAGGAGTATCTCGTCGGCGTAGACCCTGCCCGGGACGAGCATGTTCGGGTTGAAGCTCGTGGGTATCTCCCAGATGTACTTATCCAATCTCTTCAGCGGTATCGACATCTTCCCTCACGAAGAGGGGGGAGGGGGTGTTTATAAGGGTTTTTGGGTCTCTATACCAATAATAGTTGAGGTGTCGAGGATGATGTCCATCCGGGTCATCCGGCGCCTATCCCTGGAGGAGGTCCAGGGCCGCCTGAGGGAGATGGAGGAGAGGCACGGCTGCAGCTTCGAGGAGTTCCAGGAGAGGTTCAACCGTGAGGGTGGGGTGGAGCTCCTCGAGGACTACGTGGAGTGGTCCTACATGGTCCACGCCCTCAGGGCCTATAGGGAGGGGGAGGAGTTCGACTGCGTCATCGAGGAGGAGAGGGAGCTGGACAGAGACCTCCTCTCGGCATTGACGCCGAGGCGCATAGAGCTCCTCTACGCGATCCCAGGGCTCCCGGTGAGGTCCATCAACGACCTGGCAGAGAGGCTGGGGAGGGACGTAAAGAACGTCTACAACGACCTCAGGTGCCTAGAGAGGCTGGGCCTCATCCTCCTCAGGAGGAGGGGGAGGAGCATCGTCCCCGAGCTCCTGATCGAGGAGCTCACCTTCGTCTTCGAGTGATCGTCGCCCCTTAAAGGGAAAAGTCTAAAGACGTGGCGGTATAAAAGGGAGAACAGTGGTTATATGTCGGAGATAGAGGAGCGGCTTCTACCAGACCTCGTGATAGTGAATGGGAAGGTCCTGACGGTGGACAAGGACTTCACGGTGGCGGAGGCCCTTGCTGTGAAGGACGGCAGGATCGTGGCGGTCGGCTCCAACGAGGAGATCCGGCGGCTCATCGGCCCGAGGACGGAGGTCATAGACGCTGAGGGGAGGACGGTGATGCCGGGGCTCATAGACAGCCACCTGCACATGCTCTCAACGGGCCTCAGCCTCTCCATGATAGACTGCAGGACACCCCCCTGCATGTCCATCTCGGACATAGTGGAGGCTGTGAGGAGGAGGGCGGAGGAGGCCGAGCCGGGGGAGTGGATCCTGGGGCGGGGGTGGGACCAGTCGAAGCTCCTGGAGAAGCGGTTCCCGACCCGATGGGACCTCGACGAGGGGGCGCCGGATAACCCCGTCTACCTCACGAGGACCTGTGGGCACATAGTCGTGGTGAACAGCAAGGCCCTGGAGCTCGCGGGGATCACGAGGGATACCCCTCAGCCCGAGGGAGGGACCATCGTCAAGGATGAGAGGGGGGAGCCGACGGGACTCCTCCTGGAGAGCCCCGCCTTCTCCCTCGTCTCCAAGCTGATACCTCCCCCAAGCTTCGAGGAGAAGGTCAAGGCGATAAAGGTCGCCTCCAAGAGCTTCAGCGAGGTCGGCCTCACTGGGGTGATAGAGCCCGGCCTCAGCCCCGAGGATATGAGGGCCTACCAGAGGGCCCTGGAGGAGGGGGGCCTCACCGTCCGGGTGAATATGATGCTGAGGGCCCCGGCGAGGGTGAAGTCGCTGGGGGAGTGCTTCGAGGAGATCAGGAAGTTCCCCTTCTACACGGGCTTCGGTAATGAGATGCTCAGGGTCGGCGGCCTCAAGATCTCCATCGATGGGGGCGTCGGGGGGAGGACTGCGCTCCTCCGGGAGCCCTACGCCAACGACCCGGAGAACAGGGGCATCCTCACGGTCCCGGAGGAGAGGCTGAGGGCCCTGGTGGAGTTCGCGAACGAGGAGGGGTGGCAGGTCGGGGTCCACTGCGCCGGGGGGAGGGCGATAGATATCACCCTGAGGGCCTTCGAGGCGGCTGACAGGAAGAGGTCGATAAAGGGGAGGCGCTTCACCATTATCCACGCGTACCTGCCCAGCGAGGAGAACTTCGAGCAGTGCAAGAGGATGGGGGTCGTCGTCGCCTCCCAGCCTAGCTTCCTCTATAATTTGGGGGACAGCTTCTACGAGAACCTCGGACCGGAGAGGGCCTTCTACGCGAAGCCCCACAGGGACTGGATCGACCATGGGATCGTCGTCGCCGCGGGGACCGACTCCCCCGTGACGCCCTACCACCCCTTCACCAGCCTCTGGGCCGCCGTCGCCAGGCGGACGGAGGTGGAGGGGAGGAGGCTGGGAGAGGAGCAGAGGGTGACAAGGGAGGAGGCGATAAGGATGTACACCATAAACAGCGCCTACCTCAGCTTCGAGGAGGACCTGAAGGGCTCCCTGGAGCCGGGGAAGCTCGCCGACATCATCATCCTCGACCGCGACATCCTGACCTGCCCAGAGGACGAGATCAAGGAGATCAAAGTGCTGAGGACCATCCTGGGAGGGAGGACGGTCTACAAGGCCTGAGGACTCTTCCCCACCTTTTTCCATTCAATTTAATTAAAGATTCGAGCGGAGAAAAACTCATCCAGCCGAGTTCCAAGAAAAAAGGGGTTAGCCGAGGAGGCAGTTGAAGAGGAACTTGAAGGTCGCCGCGGTTATGGCCCTGAACTGGGGGGAGAAGCCGAAGAGGATGACCCGCCCCTTACCCATCTTCGCCTCGATGAGGGCCGCCTTCCTGCTGAGGTACTTCTCCCCTATGAGCCACCCACTCTGGAGGATCCGCTCCTCCGGGTAGCTCACGACGACCTGATAGTCCTCGTTGTTCATGGTCTTCTGGATCTCGAAGACGGGGAAGTTCCTGAAGAGGATGAGGCAGTCCTCCGCGACCCCATAGGCGAGGGGGTGATCCATGTTGACCCTTACCTTCAGCGTCGAGCCGGGGCAGAGGAAGTCCTTGGGCTTCAGGTCCTTCACCACGTTCCTGATGGGGAGCTTCAGCTCCTCTATAGCGAAGTCAGAGGCCCTCCCAAGGGTGACGAGGGTCCCACCCGCCTCCACGAACTCCCGGAGCTTCTTCACGCCCTCCTCCCCGATGCCGCTCCTGTACTCAGGCGGGTACTTGGGCATGACGTACTTCGGCCTGATCTTGCGGTAGTACTCCTCGATCTTCTCCCCGAGTATGAGGCTCTTATGGTCGCTGGGGAGGATGAGGACGTCGAACCTCTCAGCCAACTTCCCCTCCCTGATCTCAGCATCCCTGACCGTCTCGTACTCGAAGCCATACTGCTCCAAGAGCCACCGGGTCCACCCCTCATCGATATTGCCACCGTAGTACCGCTGATAGACCCCGACCCTGAGGAGCCTTAAGGCCCTCCTCTCGAAGTCCACGGACTCAACGGCCTTGAAGGTGACGTGATGGGAGCGCGCGTACTCCCTCAGCTTCTCCTCGAGACCTGGCTGGGGCGGGATATAGAAGGACCCCTTCGGCAGGTCTCCGACGGGCTCCTGGACTCGGTGAACCTCCACGCCCTCCTTCAGGAGGGCGCAGACCACCGCGAAGCTCCTGTTCAGCCTCCCGTCGAGGAGGTAGCCCTTCTCCGACTCCTCGACCCCGCCCTCAGGGAGAGGGATCGTCTCGCAGAGCTCGAAGTCGCCCTCGAAGGGCTTGGAGACCTCGATGACCCTCACCCCCATGAACTCATGGAGGGTATCGGTGGCGAGGTCGTAGGGTGGGAGGGGGGTGCCGTCGGGCTTCCTCGTCCAAGGACCGTCATGGTAGAAGGTCTGCTTCAGGAGCTTCAGGACGTAGGGCCTACAGGGCTGGGCCGTGAAGACGACGTAGGTCCCCTCAGGGTACAGGACCCCCTCAGCCCTGAAGGCCTCCCTGGCCCGATGGACCTCCACATCCGCGGCCTGGAGCTTCTGGAGAAGCTCAAGCATCGTCAACGCGTCATGCTGTTCCAGGGGGATTATGAAGGCGTAGGGTGGCCTCGACCTGCCCCACTCCATCTGCCGCCGTGCCTTCAGGTACATATTCCTCAGGATCCTCTCCCGGAAGCTTGCGGCACACTTCAAGACGGCGAGCGCGGCGATCTTCTGCTGCTCCACTATATCCCTGAGCCTCCACCAGCCCCCGGGCCAGGGGTGGGGGAAGACCATCTGGGGTCGGTATTCAGGCCTCCCCCTTCGAGAGGGCTCCAGCTGCTGGTAGTGGATGTAGATGGGGGTCGCGAGCTTCGCGCTCGCGGACTCGGTGAGCATCCCGCAGATGTTATGCATGATGGGGGCCTCGTCCCAGTAGGGTCCGCCGTCAGCTGGGTAGGTCGCCTGGGTCTCAATCCCCGTCTTCCCTGCTGCCTCCAGCTCGGCGAGCATCACGCCTCCGTAGAGTCGCTGCTCCGCCCAGACGAGGGGGTCCACGTGCTCGTAGATGGGGTCCATGTGCGGCGGGATGTAGAAGCGTGCCCCGTAGCTCCCCATGTGGTGGAAGTCGACCTGTGCCTGGGGGTACCACTCCTTGAAGAGGAGGCGGGTGAGCATCTTCGACTCGACCTGGGTGATGTGGAAGGCGTCTCGGTTGTTGTCGTGGCCCACGTATTTGTGGTAGAGCCAGGGGAGGGGGCACCCCTCATACTCCGTCCCCAGCCACTTGTTATACCAGTCCACCACCATGATCTGGCCGTCGGGGTTGGCGCTTGGGACGAGGAGTAGCACGGTCTCCCTCCTTATCTTCTGATACTCCGGGTCGTCGCTCGTGGCGAGCTCATAGGCGAGCTCAGGAGCCATCTGGGTCCCCCCGACCTCTGAGGCGTGGACGCTCATCGTCATCGAGACCACGGCCCTCCCCCTTGAGACCAGTCTCTCCGCCTCCTCCTCGCTGAGTCCCCTGGGGTGGGCGAGGCGCCAGCTCACCTTCCGGATCTCCTCCAGGTTCTCCATGTTCTCGGGGGAGGTGATGATGACGAGGAGGAAGGGGTTCCCCATCGTCGTTTTCCCCAGCTCCACGACCTTCACGCACGGCGATCTATCGAGTTGCCAGAAGTACTCAACGATCCTGTCCCAGCGGGCCAGCCTCCGATCGGCACCCATCCTGAAGCCGAAGAACTCCTCAGGCGAAGGGATTTTCATCTCCATCGAGAAGGGATTAAGGTCCTTCATCGTTTTAAAAATATTTAACGGGGCTCGTATCTCCCCCGCGCCCCTTAGGGATCCTCCGGCCTTGACTGTGATGCTTTACAATCTTGCACAGCTCTATGAACTCATCCACCGTCAGTCTTCTCTTCTCCCTGTACTTCTTGAACCCTTGGGTGGTCGCCAGGGGAGGAATCTCCGCGACGAGTTCGCAGGTCCGCCTGAAGTCTGGGACGTCCACGATCCCAAGGGTGTTGAGAAAGGTGACGAGGAGCCATCCAGTCATCCAGTGGGGGACGAGGGGCTCTCTCACTCCCTCCTCGAGGAACCATCGCTTGAACTCCGACTCCACGATCCTCAAGAGAATGCGGGCCTTCTCCTCAAGGTCGTCGGGGATCCTAAACCTATCCCTCACATCCTCGCCGAGGAGGACCTTGCCATCCCTCCTGTAGAAGGAGAGGTCGATGAAGCTATGGCCCTCGAGGAGTATTCCCCTGTTCCATAGCTCGATCTCGGAGTCCAGTATGATATCCATGTTCAGAGATACCCCGAACTCCTCCCTGCAGAACTCCGCGATCTCAACGAGCCTCCTCAGGTCCCTGGAGGAGTAGCGCTCCGAGTCCAGGACCACGAGGAGATCCACGTCGCTCTCCGGGCCGTAGCCCCCCCTCGCGTAGCTCCCATAGGCCAGGATGGAGATGATCGCCAGACCTCGACATTCTGAGAGGAGGTACGAGACCGCCGCCTCATGAGGGTCCCGGCCATGACCCCTCCCGAGCCCGTACCCGCCTGTGCTCAGAGCCCCAGCTCCTCCCTCACCGACTGCAGGGCCTCGAGGGATAGCGCAAAGAAGTCCTCCAGGGTCAGGCCCAGCTTGGTGCAGTACCTGATCTTGTCCCGATCCACGTTCCGGGCGAAGGACTTGTCCTTGAACTTCTTCCTGAGGCTCTTGACCCGGACCTCTGCAAGGGTCCTATGGGGCATCATGAGGGCTGTCGCTATGGCGAGGCCAGAGATGGCGTCAGCCGCGATGAGGGCGTAGTCCATGGGGCTCTCGGCCTCGACCCCGGTCATCTCGTTATGCGCCCTTATGGCGTGGAGAGCCTCCTCCGGCAGGAGGTCCTTCACCATCTCCGCGGAGACAAGGCCGTGGCGGGACATATCCTCCCCCACCTCCTCATAGTCGAGGTCGTGGAGGAGGCCCACGATCTCCCATAGGGCCGTGTCCTCACCCAGCTTCTCCGCGAGGCCCTTCATAACCGCTGAGACGGCGATCATGTGCTTCTTCAGGTTCGGGTTGGAGATATGCTCATCGATCAGTCTGAGCCCTTCATCCCTCGTTATCATAGTTATAAGACCCTCCCCCTTCCTCCTTAAAACTTATGCGGAGAGACTCGAAATAACTTTATATCTTCGCCGGGGTTGTAAGGGATAATCTCAAGGGTGTGTCGATTGGGGTCTGATAGTAGGACGGAGCCCGTGCTCGGATACGGCGTCCTCCTCATGGCGGTGACACACGTCTTCATCCACGTCTTCGACAGGGTCTACCCAGCCCTCTTCCCCGTCTTCCGAGAAGAGTTCAGCCTCACCCTGCCGCAACTCGGACTTATAGCCTCGATACCCCCGCTCTTCAGGACCTTGGCATCCATCCCAAGCGGCTACATCGCTGACAGATTCGGCTCCAGGGCCGCCATCGCCCTCAGCTTCCTCATCCAGATCTCATCGGCCCTCGCGGTCGTCTGGTCCAAGAGCTCCTTGACCCTGTTCATCGCGATAGGCACCTTGGCCCTCGCCTCTACGATCTATCATCCAGCGGCCTTGAGCTATACCACAAAACTCACCTCCGACCGCGAGAGGTCTAAGGCCATCGGGGTCCAGAGCGCGGGCGGTCCCCTGGGGATGGCCCTCGGCCCCATCTCCCTCTCCCTCCTCATCCCCTACGGCTGGAGGACAGTCTACCTCCTCTGGTTCATCCCCATCTCCCTCCTCTTCCTCGGCATCTGGAGGCTGAGGCCCGACGAGGAGGTTATCAGAGACCGTGGAGAGAAGCGTCCCCAAGAGAAGTCGATAGAGCAGGACGAGGGGGGTTATACCTCCCTCCTGTCCCTGGGGTTTGTGGTCTTCCTCGTCTACAGTGCCGTGAGAAATATTGGGGGACGCCTCATCGGGAGCTTCCTCCCCCTCTACCTCACCGACGTCAGGAGACTCTCCGTCTCCCTGGCCAGCCTCGTCTTCGGCTCCGTCTCCATCATGGGGGTCTTCGCCGCCCCCCTCGGGGGCCTCTTCGCCGATAGGTTCGGGAACAAGCGTTGGCTCCTAACCGTCCTCTCCGCCTCAATCCTCTGCCTCTCCCTCGCCTTCCTCTCCCCCAACGCCGCCCTCTTCACCCTCTTCTACTTCGGCTACAGCTTCTTCAACTCCTGCGGGATGGCGGCGAACTCCTCCATCATCGCCGAGCTGACGCCGACCTCGAGGAGGGGGATGGGGTACGCCCTCTTCTTCCTCCCAAGCAGCATCGTCGGCTCTGTTGCTCCGATGATAGGGGGCTTCCTCGCTGACTGGATGGGGCTATCCTCCCTCTTCCCCCTGAGCATAGCGATAATCCTCGCATCTCTCCTCCTCCTCAAATTCGGCGTGAAGGTCTAAGCGATGAGCGGCCAGAGTGAGAGGGCGAGTATTACAGTGAGGACGCAGCCGATGATGTCGAGGAGGACCCCCGCTCTGATCATCTCGCCCATAGTCACCTTCCCGGTGCTGTAGGCTATCGCGTTCGGCGGGGTCCCCACGGGGAGCATGAAATCCAGGCTCGAGCAGATGCCCACGACGACGGCTAGGATGACCGGGTTTGTCCCCGTGATGGTGCCCAAGTCGATGGCTATGGGGAGAAAGATGCTGGCGCTCGCGGTGTTGCTCGCGACTATGCTCAGGGTAATGGCGGAGAAGGCCGTCAGAGGGATGATGGCCCCGACGAAGGCCTCCTTGGTCAGATGGACGAGGCCCCCGCTGATAAGCCGCGTCAGCCCGGAGACCTCGAGGGCCGAGCCGAGGCTCAGCCCCCCTCCGATGAGGAGCAGCGCCCCCCAGTTCACCCCCGAGAGGTCCGGCCCCTCCAGCAACTCCGTTGAGAAGAGGACCACCGCAACCAAGAGGGAGACCATGCCTGAGGATAACCCGTGCCCCCTCCAGCCGACGAGTTCTGCGAGGGGCTCTGGGAGCCTCTCCGAGGACCAGAGGAGGACTGCGGCGAGGAATATAACCAGCGTCAACTTCTGCCTTCTCTTCAAGGGCCCCACCCGCTTAACGGCCCTCGGTATCTCCCCGATCCTAGGGCGGAAGAGGGCGAAGAGGAGGAGCCAGATGATGAGGATCATCGCCACCGTTATGGGCAGCCCGTAGAGGGACCAGCCCAGGAAGGTGAGTTCGTAGCCTAGGAGGTCCCTGAGGGCCCCGGCCGCCAGGGCACAGGTCGGCGTCCCCACGAGGGTGGCGATCCCTCCGACCGTCGAGGAGTAGGCGACGCCGAGGACGATTACCTTGGAGAGGTTGGGATCCCTCTCCTCGATGGCGGCCACAAGGCGGAGAGCGATGGTGAGCATCAGGGCTGCGGAGGCCGTGTTGCTCATCCACATGGAGAGGAAGGCCGTCGCGGACATGAGCGCGAGAACTACGATACGCGGCTTTGCTCGCACCTTGGAGAGGACCAGGTTCGCCAAGTACTCGTCGAGGTCGTGCTTCTCCACAGCCTTGGCTAGCAGGAAGCCGCCGAGGAGGAGGGCGACGACAGGGGCGAAGAAGGGCTCCAGGGCTGAGGAGAAGGATTGGAGGCCGAAGAGGGGCTGGAGAAAGGGGACGAGAAGAGAGGTCGCGGGGAGGGGGATCGCCTCAGAGATCCAGAGGGATGCTGTGAGGAGGAGTATCACGAGTCCGCCGCGCTCCTTCGGGGTCAATTCTCCAGTGAGTAGATATGAAGCCAGTACGATAACCCCGATAATAAGTAGTATCCATATCCTCCTCCGCCACCTCATTTCCCTATCCTCCAGTGTTAGGTCTCACCCATCTAGCACGGTCAGGGATATAAGGCAGCACTCCTCCCTCTCGCAGAGTTCCTCTATTAATGCCCTGAACTTGAAGAGGTCCTCGATGTCAACGGTGGCATATAGAACCGCCAGGCTCGGATACCGCCTCTCCACGGCCTTCAGGAAGGGTGGAACGACAATATTTGAGCTGAAGTCCGCCCTGAGTTTAGAATCCCTCAAGGCCTCAGCCAGCATCAGGATTAAGTTCTTCTCTATAATATCCCCTCTTACAACGATCTCAAGAGTCTTAATCTTCCCCATTCACCAACACCTTAAGTAGGAAAGGGCTAACTCGAATTTAAAAAGGTCAACCCGCGGTAGAACCCCATAACCCCTCAATCATTAAAAAAGGGCTATGCGACCCTCCTGTAGAGGACCTTTCCGCCCACCATAGTCATGTCAACCTTCACGTCCCTGATCTTCTCCGGGGGGATCGAGGTCAGGTCCTCTGAGAGGATGATGATGTCGGCGAGCTTCCCCGGCTCCAGGGAGCCCTTCAAGTCCTCCTCGAAGGAGGCGTAGGCGGCGTCGAGGGTGTAGCACCTCACGGCCTCCTCCAGGGTGATCCTGCTCTCCTCTATGGGGTGGTTGACGGCAGACCAGAGGCCGTAGAGGGGATGGAAGGGCATGCAGTCGGAGCCGAAGGAGACCTTGATCCCCTCGTCGAGGAGCCTCCTGTAGGGGTTGTTACGCCTCAGCCTGATTGGGCCCAGGCGCTCCTCGTACATCCCCCCGGGTTGGCTCCACTCCCCGACGAAGTTGGGCTGCATGGAGGCTATGACGCCGAGGCGCTTGATCCGGGCTATCTGGTCCTCCGTGAGGACCTCGCAGTGCTCGATCCTGTGGCGGTGATCCTCCCTCGGCTCCTCCTCCAGCGCCGCCTCCAAGGCGTTCAGGGCCTCCTCGATCCCCCTGTCGCCGATGGCGTGGATCGCCACCTGCATCCCCAGGCTATGGGCCTTCATCACCATCTCCCTCAACCTCTCCGGCGGTGTGACGAAGATGCCGCTCGTCGAGGGGTCGTCGGCGTAGGGCTCGAAGAGGGCAGCCGTGTGGGCCCCCATGGAGCCGTCGAGGATGAACTTCACGGAGCCTATCTTGAGGTGCTCGTTCCCGAAGCCCGTCCTCACCCCGAGGGCCTCGAGGGCCTCTATCATCGTCCCCCTCGGCATGACGTAGGCCCTCACCGTGAGGAGGCCCTCCTCCAGCGCCGTCTGATAGGTCCTGAAGCCGTTGGCATCCATCCCCGCCTCGTGGATGCTGGTACACCCCAGGCTTAGGGCGATCTCACAGGCCTTCCTCAGGCCCTTCAGGGACATCTCCTTCGGGGTGGGGGGTATGACCTTGTAGACAAGCATACCGGCGTCCCTCAGCACGCCGGTGGGCTCCCCCGTCAAGGGGTCCCTATCGATCTTGCCGCCCGGGGGGTCTGGGGTCTCACGGGTGATCTTCGCGGCCTGGAGGGCCCTCGTGTTCAGCGTGATGAGGTGTCCGCAGACGCGGACGAGCGCCACGGGATTCTCAGGGGAGACAGGGTCCAAGTCCCTCTTCGTTATATACCTCCTCTCTACCCACTTGCTCTCATCCCATCCCCGGCCCAGGAGCCAGGTCCCCCTCGGCATCCCCGCCAGCCTCTCCCTCACCAAGCTGAGGACCTCTGAGATCGACCTCGTACCCGAGAGGTCGAGGGTCGTGAGGGTCCGCACACCCAGCCCCATGAAGTGAGTATGAGCATCTATGAAACCAGGCATCACGGTCCTCCCCGCGGCGTCTATGACCTCCGCACCCCTCGGGACCTCCCCCTCCCCAGCCGGTCCCACCTCCACGATCCTCGACCCGGAGATGACCACGGCCCCATCCCTTATAGGCGGCCCACCCGTCCCATCGATGAGGGTACCACCCAGAATAACCTTCAGAGATCTCGACGACAAGGTCCCTCACTAAGCAGATATCGCTGCGATGGCGATTAAAGCCTTTTGATCGAGGCGCGGGCTCCCTACAGCCAGTGGGAGAGCTTCTCCATCATCTCAACGATGTCGCTCTGGGCCGCGAGCTCCAGGAGGGTGACGGTGGGGTTCTCCTCCAGCCTTCGGTAGAACCTGACCATGTCGTAGTCGTAGCCCAGGAGGACGATGAGGACGTTGATCCTGGAGCGGGACATCGCGTCCAGGACGTTGATCGCGGTGTCGCAGAGCCTCTCCGTGTCCCGGCTCTCGGAGTAGACGGGCTTCCCATCTGTGATTATCACGAGCCTCTCGGGCTCCAGCAGCGCCGCCTCCATCAGGGCCCTGTCGAGGCGGGTCTCCCCGTCCACCGCCTCCACGGCCTCCAGGTCGGGCTCCTCCCTCACATCCTCCCCGAAGCTGAGGAGGACGTTGTTGAACTGCAGCGCCTGGAGGGCCCTCACGAGGAACTTCGCGACGTCGATCTTCGGGTACTCCTCCCATATCGACCAGGGGTTCGACATGCTCACGCTTCTATCCAGAAGGATGACGGTCCTCGCCTCCCTCTTATGGTGGCCGACGAGGCCCTTGGAGTAGACGGTGAGCTCGCTGAGGATCGTCCTCGAGGAGATGGGGTGGACCGTCTTCCCATCGAAGGGGGTCATGGCCCTCTCCTCCACGACGGGTGCGATGGACCTCACAAGCTCAAGGAACTCGAGGAAGCGGTTACCCTCCAAGTACTCCCTCACCCTGCCCACGATATCCCACTCCGTCACCGGCCCCATCCTAAGGCCATGAGGCCTCCCGAACCCGTACAATGGGAGACTTCTGGTCTCTTTGTCGACGTCCTCGGCGCGGAGTCTCACCGTGACGATATCGCCCTGTCGCTCCACGGAGGAGAGGGAGAGGTTCGAGTTCCTCCCCTCTGGGTCCAAAGTCAGCCTCCCGGAGGAGATCATATCCAATAGGGCGTCACGTATCTGATCCTCGTCCCCCGCCTCCATGAAGCTCCGGGAGGTGTAGACGCCGTCCAGGTATAGGCCGCGTCTGACGCCATCCCGTCCCTCACACTCGAACTTTACCAGCCAGAGGCGCCTATCCTCGCTGGAACCCCTCCTATGTAACACGCCCCCTCTTCCCCTCGAGGTAGCGCTTCATCTTCTCCCTCGCCTCCTCGTACTCCTTCAGGCCGAAGGCGTTGATGACCCTCATCTTGAGGAGGCGGTCGACGGCGAGCTTCCAGAGCTCCCCTGTGTCCTGATAGAGCTGCCTGTAGGCGTTGTACTCCTTCGCGAATTTTATGATATTCCTGAAGCTCACGGGGACGAGGTAGCGCATCTCCCCGACCTCCCTCCTCACCCAGAGGAGGAACTCCACTACCCACTCCGGCAGCCTATAGGGCTCCAAGGCCTTCCTCATCGCGTCGTCTGGGGTCTCCCCCCAC
This sequence comes from Candidatus Bathyarchaeota archaeon, assembly GCA_003601775.1. Classification (GTDB taxonomy): domain Archaea; phylum Thermoproteota; class Bathyarchaeia; order TCS64; family PIYN01; genus PIYN01. Next base: position 10,037 of record PIYN01000010.1, on the reverse strand, counting down.
ATGACGATCTTCCCGAAGCGGTCGAGGAAGGCGGCGTCCGGCATCTCCTGGGCCACGCTCTCCAGATTGCTGGCCGAGACCACGGAGAAGCCCTCCGGGAGCGTGTACTTCCTCCCATCGACGGGGTTCGTGAACTCCTTGTTGTTCATCGCCTCGAAGAGGATGACCTGGGTCTTCGGCCTCAGCTTCATGATGTCGTCGATGAAGGCGATGGGTAGGCCCTTCGCCGCCCCACTCGCGATCTGCATGAGGCACCCGTTATGGATCGGATTCTCTCCCACGAAGGCGCTGGGGTTGAACCCAGCGATGATCTCCCTCTCCGAGACCTCCTCGTTACAGTGGAAGTAGACCCCACCAAGGCGCCTGTGGAGCTGGAGGAGGAGCTCCGTCTTCCCCTCCCCATGCCGGCCCAGGATGAGGACGTTGTCCCCCATCTTTATCGCCTTTATGACCCGCCTGATCTCATCGTCATGCCCGAAGACCACGGAGGAGACCTCAGCGAAGAGGGTCTCCTCATCGAAGGGCTCCTCCCTCCTCACCTCCGCCGGCTCCTCCAACTTTGGCTGCGACTCCTCCACCGCCCTCTCCCTCTCCAAGACCTTAAGGGTCTCCAAGAGGCCCTCCCTCACCTCCTCCTCCATCCCCGGGGAGAGAAGCCCCTGAGAGACCATCGTGGGAAGGTAGAGGAGGGCCTTCTGGAAGCGCTCAGAGAACTTCGAGGCCATATCAGCTGAGAGACCCTCGGAGGAGACCCATCCCAAGGCCCTGTGCTGGAACCTCACCCGTGCCGCCTGCCTCTCCAGCTCCTCGATCTCCGACTTTAACTTCGAGTACTCGTCGAGCAGCTCCTCCTTCACGAGGAGTCCGTTCGACCGGAGGACATCCAGCTCCTCGAGGCGCCTCCTCCGCTCCTCCATCACCTTCACGATCCCCTCCAGCTCCTCCTCCAGCCTCCTCCTCCGCTCGATGGCCTTCTTGGTCACCGAGGAGTACTCCCTGTAGAGCTGCTCAAAGACCTCTCTCGAGACCTTCCCCGAGCGCAGGAGCTCCAGGAGACGAACCCTCCACAGTAGATAACGCCCCAACCTCCCCTGTACACCCTCCTCAGAGACCTCCTCAATCTGCGCCTCCAGGGTTAGGGAGGAGTCCTCCTTCTCCTTTCTCTTAGGACGGGGGAGCTTCGCCCCACAGTAGATGCAGACGGGGGTGTGGGGGACGAGAGACTTGCACTCAGGACAGATAACGTACTCTTCCTCGGTCATGCCCATCAAATTCTCTCGTTCTCTAAGAGTAGGAGGCATTTCCTAAATCTTGAAAGTTAAAGATCGATGCTTCCCACAAAAATGGAAAGATTCCCCTTTGAGGTAGATGTTTTTTAAAAGATTTGAATCAATTTCTCTTTAATCACCGTTTCAAGGCTATAAAACGTTTAAAAATAACATATGTCATGTCGTAAAAATTAACAAAAAAGAAGAATCGCATACAGACCTGTCCTTAATATACCTAATCAAGAAGCCGAGAGAGGAGGATCCATGAAGCCTGCAACAAAATTAATATCTCGATCCTCTCAAACCTAATGGGATGAAGCAGCGGCCGTAGTCTAGCCTGGACCAGGACATCGGCCTGCCACGCCGACGACCCGGGTTCGAATCCCGGCGGCCGCACCACTACATTTTTAGTCTTGGGCGCCTTGTTTCAGCCTTCTCCTCATGAGTAGGAGCAGGATCAGGGCTACGGCTCCAACGATCGCCATGCCTCTTGGGTTGTCTGGTCGACTTTTGTCTAATTCTTGTAGCGGTGTGAGGAGGATCAGGAAGGCTACCGCCCCCGCAGATAGGGCGAATTTGTGATAGAGGGTGCCCTCATCCCACCTGTAACGTTTCAAGAGGCTACCTGCCGCGTAGATCAAGGCTAAGCCCAGGATCATCAAGGTCGGCGGAGAGGGGATGAGGTAGGGCCCTGCCATGAAGAGGGAGAAGAGGCTCAGCGCGATCAGAAACCCCATTAGGGCCAGCTTGCGAGGGCTTGGTGGTTTTAGTCCTCCTTTACCCATCTTCGGGGGGACCCTCCAAGCCGAGAATATGAGGAGGGCCGCTATCGTTATCGCGAGGAGGTACTGTGCCGCGGGCGGCCTATAAGTCGTCAGGAAGCGGTATCCAAACGCCGTTACGGCCCCCAGCAGCATCGTCAGGGCGACAAGCGTCCGGTCTTTGACCCACCTCTCGTTCCTCCTCTCGACGTAGGCGAGTTCCACGAGGGTTATGGGGATCGTGATGCTGAAGAGGGCGTGGTAGATCGTCAACCATTCAGCCCACACCCAGTTCACGCCCTGCCATCTCCCATAACTACCTAAGATCCCCAGATCCATCCATTCTGGGTCGAAGAAGCTCTTCACCATGAGTCCCTCTTCGAGTATGCCGTACGCCGCACCCAAGATGAATAAGGAGGCATAGCCTTTCTCCCACCTTACCTTAAGTTCACGGACGACCAGGGCCCCGCTCCCGTAGAGAGAGGCGAGTAAGAGGAAGCCGAAGGGGTGGAAGAACTCTGAGGGGGGAGCGGACCCCGAGAGGAGCTCCGCTATCGCGGGTGCGAGGAAGAAGAGGACGAGAGCAGGAGGGAGACCCACTTTGAGACCCCCTCAGAATAAGACTCTCCCACAAATAAATCGATTCTCCGATTGAGAACCTGGAAGAAGGCTCTCGAGTAGATCGAAGCTCATCGGCGATTTATCCTACATCGGTGGATCCATGTTCAGAGCGGAACGCCTGATCCGAAGAGCATTTGGATGACATTCCCGAATACATAGGACAGTGCTGCTGCACCCAACCCTGTTGTCACCATCCCGATGACCTTCTTCCGGATGGGAGATCCCGGAGATGGTCGAGATGATGGAGCCGACTATGGATAGGGGTAAGCCGGCGGAGGCTATGGAGAAAGGTAATGCGACGAGGGGGGAGATGAGGGGTATGCCGAGGATCCTCCTCGGGAATTTGAGGTATCTGATCTTGAAGCCCGCCCTCCTCCCTCCACCCTCACGCCCCTCCTCTCCAAGAAACTCCTCCAGAAATCCATGTGGGACCTCTCCATCGCGGAGATCTCCATCAGCCTGCGCTTCATCTCATCGTCCCCCTCGATCTCCGCGAGTTCCCTGTAGAGCGTCATCGCGTTGTATTCATCTTGGAAGAACTCCTTAACTCGCTCTGTTACATCCCCGACCTGCACTATCCCTCACCGACCAGGGATCAGTCTTTCTTCTAACCTTATATCATCCACGCTCACCGAGTGCCCAAGGGGAGGGTGTTAGGGATTCATGGAGCGGAGAGAAGAATCGCGTCTTCCTGTGCTCGAGGCCATCGCTTGGATCAGGTTTTTAATACGAATCATCTCATATCAGGTGAGGGTCTGAGCCATGGAGAGGCCTGATAAGACGATGTACTTCCTCAGGATCGCCCTCGCGGTAGCGGCTCGCTCCACATGCCTCAGGCGGAAGTTTGGGGCCGTCATCGTCAAGGGGAACACCATCGTCGGCACGGGGTATAACGGCACGGCTAAGGGTGTCGTCAACTGCCTCGAGGTTGGGTGCATCAAGGACGAGTTGGACCTGCCCCATGATCGCTCCTATGATCTCTGCCCCGCCGTCCATGCGGAGGAGAACGCCATCATCAACTCCAACAGGGCGGATAGGATCGGCGCCAAGCTCTACATCGCAGGCTACGACGCCGATGGGAACTACACCCGGGCCTACCCCTGCCAGAGGTGCAGGCGGAAGATCATAAACTCGGAGATCGAGGAGGTCATCATCCTCGATGAGGATGGAAAGCCCCTGAGATACCGGGTCAAGGACTGGGTCCAGGAGGATACTGAGTGGTACCTCAAGGCCCTGAGGGAGGCGAGAGCCCGAGGAAAGCCCAAGGAGGGCGGAGGATAGGGCGTGGAGGGACACCGCTCCTTTTGAGCATGTCTCGACCGAGTAGGGGATTTATCTTAAGATCAATAAGGCCTCTTGAGGAGGCTCATTCTTCCCTTCGACTCGGCTCCCTGAAGGTCAGTAGGGCGACCACGGCGCCGACGAACTGCAGCGCCGCGGTTACGAGGAAGGGAGCCCTCGCGGAGAACCCCTCGTAGAGCGCCCCGCCAGCGACGCTCCCGGCGGAGCCTATGATGGCCCAGGAGACGCTGGCTATCGCGTTGATCCTGCCCCTGTGCTCCCTCGGGGAGAGATCCACGAAGAAGGCTTGCCAAGCGGGGACCCCGACGCTATCCAGCACCGTCATCGCCGCCCGGGCCACCATGACTTGGGAGAAGCCCTCGGCGTTCACAAAGAGAAAGAAGGTGACGGGCCACAGGAACATGCAGGGCAGCATGAACTTCAACCTCCCGTAGCGGTCTGAGGCCCAGGCCGCCGGGAGCCTCACCCCTGTGCTGATGAGGGTGAGGATCGTGGAGATGAAGCCCCACTGGGCCGCTGTGAGGCCGATCTCCTCCGTGGCGTAGGTGACGAAGTAGGGGCCGCAGAGGGAGCCGGCGAAGTTGAAGGTGAAGTCAACGGCGAAGAAGACCCAGAGTTGCTTGGAAAGGGATCTGACGGTCCTCCTGAAGTCTGAGAGGAGCTCCCCCACCGCCGTCCTCAGGCTCACCCCCTCCCTCTCCGCCTTGGGTAGGAGGGTCTCCTCGAGGAGCTTGTATCTGAGGAGGGAGGCGATGAAGGAAGTCGTGAAGACGGCGAGGTAGGCCCACCGCATCGCCCTCACGACCCCATACCTGTCCATCAGTAACCCGCTGAGATAGGGGGAGAGGAGACCGAAGAGCGGGGGGACGATGTTCCACACGGCGTAGGAGAAGGCCCTATTCTCCGGCCTCGTCGAGTCCGCGATGATGGCGGAGAAGGCCGGATCCCTCAGGCCGCTCCAGAGGGCTTCCAAGGCGGCGGGGAGGAGAAGAAACCTGTAGTGAGGGGCGAGGACGTAGAGGAGTTGGGTGAAGGAGAGGAGGAAGCTCATGGAGTAGACCATCCTCTTTCTCCCCAGGGAGTCGGCGAGATAACCCCCGATGAAGGTCGGGAGGATCCTCACCATGGCCCCTACCGCGGAGATGAGGCCGATGTCCACGTAGGTTCCCCCAAGCCCCAGGACGTAGAGGGAGAAGAAGGGCCACGTCATGGCTCCTGCGAGGCTCCAGATGCCGGAGGTCAGTATCATAACGCCTATGTTCCCCTTGAGGAAGGCCCACCTACTCTCTGGTTCCCGAGACATAAGATCCACTGCGGATTAAAGATCTCCGATCCTTAGAGGGATAGATAAGGGTTACTCGATGGGGGGAGAGATTATTTCCCCGCGATGGTGAGCTGCCTTATCTTGACCGTCGGCGAGTAGTAGTTCATGCTGCCTTGGAGGTCGCCGCCGACCAGTTCTATTCCCTCCTTGAGGAGGCTGTAGAAGTTCCCCGAGATGACTACGCCCTTCACAGGCTCCGTTAACTCACCCTCCTTCACGAGATATCCATGGGTCACCGTGGCGTTGAGGTTGCCGCTCACGGGGTTTGAGAGCCACTCCCCGATGGTCTCCTCGACGTAGATCCCCTCCCTCGTCTCAGCGACCATCTCCTCGAAGCTCACTCCCCCAGGCCTCAGGATCAGATTGCTCGGCGAGGGCTGCGGGGTCGTCCAATAGCCCCTCCTCTGGGCATTCCCGGTCGACTCGACCCCTTCCTTTAGGGCTGTATAATTGTCGTAGAGGAAGCTCCGGAGGATGCCTCCCTCGACGACCGGGGTCCTCTGGGTTGGGTGCCCTTCATCGTCAAAGGGCCTCGTCCCCCAACCTCCCTCCATCACCCCGTCATCGATGATATGGACGTCCTCTGAGGCGATCTGGGTTCCAAGCCTGTTGGAGAGGGGGGAGGCGCCCTTCTGAACCCAGTCCGCGTTTATGGGACCGCTCAGGAGTACGCCGAGTATACTTGCGAAGATCCTGTTCCTGATGATGACGGGCATCCTCCCGCCTGGGATGGGCCTGGCCCTCAGGAACTTCACGGCCCTCTCCGAGGCCTTGGTGGCCAGTTCCTCGAAGTCGATCTCCCGCCAGGACCTCGCCTGTTGGTACTCGCTCCCCGTGCTCTCCAACCCCCCTTCCTTGGCCTTCGCCCTCATACTCGCGACCACGTAGGTCTCCTTCCTCTCACAGCCCTCGCCGTAACTGTTGGCTATGGAGACCCCTGTAACCCCGACGGTCAGGAAGACCCTGGTCGGCTTGACCCTCGGGTCATAGTCCCTCACGAGGCTGAGCGGCGACTCCAAGGCCTCGACGACCTCCTGATAATCCAGGGCCTCCAAGGAGTCATCGTAGTATCCCTGGGCCTGGGACTCGCCGAACCTCCTGTTCAGGCGCCTCCAATCGGGGTCCTCAGGGGAGACCCGGGCTATCTTGACGGCCTTCGCCACGGCCCCCTCGACCTCGGCCTCGTCGAGGATCGAGGTTGAGTAATTCGCGATCCTCCTCCCAAGGACGACCCTCAGGCCGATCCCCAGGGACTCGACGGTGTTGAAGTCCTCGATCTCCTCGGACCCTCCGACCCTGATGATCTTGGCCCTCTGGACATAGGCCTCCGCTTCGGTCGCGCCCAGCTCCAGCGCCCTCTTGACGGCGAGTTCCGCTACCTCCATCTCCATCACCTCCCCCCGACGGTCATCCTGCGGACCCTGATATGGGGTCCTCCGTCACCAACCCTGACCATCTGGTTCTTCTTACCACATCCGCCGAAGACGCTCGTCGTGATCTTCAGGTCCTTGCCGACGGCGTCTATGGTCTTCAGCGTCTCGAGGATGAGGCCGCTTATGACCACGCCCCTCACTGTCTCCGCCAGTTCCCCCTTCCTTATCATCTTGGAGGGTCCGACGCCGAAGGTGAAGGTACCCATGCCGATCGAGACCTGACCTCCCCGCGACCCCCTCCCCCTCAGGTAGATCCCGAAGTCTATGTCCTCGACCAACTCCTCGAAGCCATGGTCCCCGGGCTCCATGTAGTAGTTCGTCTGCCTGACCACGGGTATGTTCTCAAAGTCCTGGGCCCTCCCGTTACCCGTCGACTCGACGCCGAACTGGTGGGCCGAGTTCCTATCGTGGATATACCCCTTCAAGACGCCCTTCTCAACTATCACCGTCCTCCCCTTCCTCACCCCCTCATCGTCGAAGGGGAAGAAGTATCCTCCCTCCACCACCCCCTCATCGATTATCGTCACGAGGTCGCTCGCCAACTGGTCGCCCAGCCTGTTAGAGAGCACAGACTCCCCCGTGTAGACGTAGTCCCCCTCAGAGGCGTGGCCGAAGGCCTCGTGGAGCATCAGCCCCACTACCTCGGGGTCGACGACCGCGGGGTACGTCCCCGGGGGCGGGGTCCTCGAGCCAGCGGCCTCGATGGCGAGTCTTGATATATCCGCCGTAAAGGCGTTCCAGTCCTTGGATTTGAGGAACTCGAAGCCGGAGCAGAGGGACTCGGCGTCTCCGACCATCTCCATGACCCCGTTGACCCTCGCGACGGTCTGGTGCCAGAGGCCCACGAGGGAGGTCTCGACGGCGACCTCGCCCCCCTCCGAGGAGATGAAGAGCCTGTAGTCCTTGGAGAGGCCGAGCCTCGTCACCACGCTCTTTATCTCGTCGCCGGTCCATGCGGCCTTATTCGCGTCCAGGGCCAGGGAGACCTTCTCCTCTGGGGAGACGTTAAAGGGGTCCGTCTTCACCCTCAAAGTGACCTCGGACTCATTAACCTCCCCCACCTTAAGGGCCCTCCCCCTATCCCCAAGGGCCTTAGCGGCTCTGACCGCGTTATCCAGGGCGTTCCCGATGCCCCGTTGGCTCAGATCGCTCGTCGAGGCGAAGCCCACCCCTCCCTCGATCACGACCCGGACACCAACCCCGCTGAGCCTCCGGGAGGAGTAGCTCTTCAGGGCCCTGTTCTCAACCTCTATCAACTCGTAGTCGTACCGCTGGAAGCGGATATCGGCGTAGGAGGCCCCGAGTCCCACCGCCCTATCCAGGGCCTTCTCCAACTCGGATTTGAGGCTTTCAAGCATACTCTCCAGCTCCCTTTTTCTTTATCTCCTTCTGCAACAAAGACAAGTTTCCCCTAACAGTATTAAAAGACTTCCATCACCACAGTTCGGGCGCATCGCAACGGGGGCAGGGAGCAGAAAGGGTTCGGCCTCTATCAGGGCCTCTCCCGCGTCCTCCTCCGTTCCCTCAACCAGGCCTCGAGGCCGACCTCGCGTTGCCTCAGGGCGTTCTCCTTGGCCTCCTCATACCCCTTAGAGTAGAAAGCCTCTAAATCTGGACAGGGGAACTCCCGGCATTGGCTGCATACGAGGAGGCCTCTCCCATGGGCGCAGAGCATTACCTTACACTCGGGGCTCCAGTGGACGTCGAGGGGCCCGCCGCATCCTTCACAGGTTATCTTCTCGGGCGGGATCTCCGTCCCCTCGCCGAAGAGATCCTCGGCGATCCTCCTCTGCTCCACCACGTCGCCCCTCGTATAGGCCAGGTAGATGCGACATTTCGCGCAGTCGATGCCGCAGGCCCCTATGATGGGCTTATCTTCCTCTTCCAACATAGGGGACACGAGATAGGTTTGTCGAAGTTTCTTTATAAAAGCATCAAGGGGGACGTCAACCGAGGGCTACCTCTCCAACAGGAAGGGCTCTTTAGGGGGGAATCTCTTGGGAAATCTCTCGATCAACATCCTCTCCTCGACCCTCCTGCTCAGCCTGATCGGCCTGAGACTCTCGGCGAGGGAGACGGCGGCCTCCATCTTCCAGGCCCTCTCGGCGTAGATCTCGAAGAGGGGCTCTCCCTCGGAGACCTCATCCCCGAGTTTCACCTTGAGGAGGACGCCGGCGCCCTTGTCCTTGGGTGCCCCCGCCTCCCTTGCTATGTGGGCGACCGCCGAGTTGCTGATCGCCACGACCCTCCCCCTCTGATCCGATGTGATTACCTCGCATTTCTCCCCGATCTCTATATCCTCGGGCATAACCTCGGGGTCCCCTCCCTGGGCGGAGATGATCTCCCTCAGCTTCCCTTCAGCCTCACCACCCTCCACAAGGTGAGTCGCCATAGCCTTCCCGTCCTCTATGCCGGCCATCTCCAGGAGGACCCCGGCGAGGTTCGTCGCCTTCTCCCTGAGATCTATGGGGCCCCTACCCATGAGCGCCTCGAGGGCCTCACAGGCCTCCAGGGCCGGGCCCACCGCATACCCTATCGGCTGCTCGCCGTAGGTGACGGCGCACTCGACGTGGATGTTCAGCCGCCTCCCGAGTTCTATGAAGTCCCTCGCGAGGGCGTGGGCCTCCTCGAGGGTCTTCACCTTCGCCTGGGTCCCCATGGGGATGTCGATGAGGACGTGGGTTGAGCCGATGGCCTTCTTCTTGCTCATGATGGAGGGGAGGAGGAGGGGGTCGATGGAGAGGGGGTACTCGACGTTGATGAAGAGGTCGTCTGCTGGGGCGAGCTCCAGGGCGCCTCCCCAGACCATGCAGCCCCTCGTCTCCCTGACCACCTCCCTGATCTCGTCTATCGTGAGGTCCACGGGGCAGAGGACCTCGACCCGGTCGGCCGTCCCCGCCGGGGAGGTTATCGCCCTCGAAGAAGTCTTCGGGATGAGGAGGCCGGCCGAGGCGAGGATCGGGACGACGAGGAGGGTGGTCTTGTCGCCCGGTACCCCCCCGATGCTGTGCTTATCGAAGACCCGCTCCTCCTCCCAGGCTATGACCTCCCCGGTCTCCACCATCGCCCTGGTAAAGGCCTCGACCTCGTCCATGCTCAGACCCCTGATCTTGAGGGCGGTGACGAAGGAGGCGAGCTCGACGTCGCTTAGGCGGTTCTCGATCACATCCACGACGATCGACTTGATCTCGGGGGCGCTCAGCCTCCGTCCCTCTATCTTATCCTGTATGAACCTGATCGACTCAGGCTTCTCAGCTGGCTGGATGTCGACCTCTCCCCCCTCCCCGACCCCCAGCCCCCGTCGGACCTCCTCGTAGATCCCGAGGAC
>PIYN01000032.1 GCA_003601775.1 Candidatus Bathyarchaeota archaeon | reverse complement strand
ATAGGAGGATAAAGATGAAGAGAATTATTGCCAGGATCTCCTTCAGTATCGATGGTAATGGTCTTGTTAATACCTGCGTATGGAGGAGGAAAGCTCCTTACCTTTCTGCGTATTTGAAATTAATTTATCAAGTTCGATTTCTATTAAAGGGCGATTTCAATCCATTATGGTCCAGAAATTGGTATTTGGACATTAGTTATGGGTTTAGAATGGTTTTAATTTGTTTTTATTAGGAATTTGGGGAGTTTTTTGGAAAATATTAAAAATTTTTTACGGGGTCATAACTGCTTTTTATTCGATTCTTATGTCGCAATAACTTAGGACAATTCTATAAGAATGTGATATAATTATAAATTATATGATTGTCGCGCGAAGGAATGAATGTTAGTTTAAATTAGATATGTTGATTAGATAGAGGGGGGTGGGTTTGATGGATTTGTTAGGTCTTTTATTTGGGTAGGTTGTTCTAAGGAAGGAATGTTATTTTAAGTATTTACTTATGTTCCTGAGATGGATGATTTTCTTAGAGTAGAGGAGATCCCTGATAGACTTGATAAGTTGATAGATTCTTCATTCTAAGGAAGGAATGCCTGAGAGATGAGCCATTCTAAGGAATGAATGTCATCCTAATAGCACTCGAAGGAATGAATATCTCCTCGATAGAAGGGATAGACTTGAGAGACGTATAACTCTAAGGAAGGAATGAATATCATCTTTTTGAAGAGAAGGCTCCCTGAGAATTCTCAGATCGAAGATGCTGAGAATGTTTGCCTATTAGATAGATGAGTTAATGATCATATGTCCATTTTTCATTTTTAAGGAGACGGGGAAATCGTTTTTTTAGAAACTATATATTGATACATTTGTCCATTTTTTATCTTACTAAGTTTATTTTTGATATCCTTGAAGGATTATGCGATATATATAGGGGGATATACGGGGTGGGTATATATGGGGTATTCGTGTTGATTCTGGTTTAAAGGAGGCGTTTTCTTGGGTTTTTAGATATGCGTGTATTTGGTCGAATTACACTTTGTAATTTTGTCCTAAGAATTGTCCATAGTAAAGGGACATAACAATAGGAAAAAACTATAATCAGGCACTTTCCAGAACGGCGGATTGAATCTGACCTTTGACGAAAGTCTGGTTCTGAGCGGTGAGAACATCTTCATGGTCATGAGGCCTCTCTTTAAGGCCCTCCTCTCCGGGGAGAACCCATCTTGTACCTTCATGGCCTTGGGCATACTACTGTTGATGGTAACCCAGTACGTGAGGGTGATCGCCTCGGTGCTGTACTTCTCCATGATTAGGGACCTGAAGTACGTGGTCATAACCCTATTTGTGCTGACGATAATCACTCTGAGCCTGTTAGGTTATATTGCTGGCTAAAGGGGAGACCATCTGAGGGGTCTGAGGACTTAACGACCCATACGAGTTTTCAGAGAAGACCCCTCTCGCCTGTGCAACCATCTGAGTGCTCTTTAAGCTCGTAATCCTTAAATATTAAGTTAGGGGTAGGAAAAGCAGGCGGTAGCTGGTGAGAGGCGATAACTTTTTCGAGGCCTCGGGGGACCTATGCTGCCTGTGGTAGACCTATTCTAACCTCCATCGATGTTTCTCGGCTCAACTCCGAAGCCGTTTACTCTGCCCCTCTCACTGGATATGCCGCGAGGGGAGATATTGGGCTGAGGTCGTTAGTTGAGGGGGAGAGGGATGTCTAGGGGCGTTGATGTAGAGGAACTCCACGAGAATGAGGTTAGGATCCTCCAGGCTTTGAAGGACCTTAGGAGGGGTTCGTCCGAGGAGATCAGTCGTCTCACAGGTCTGACGAGGGACGCCGTCGAGAGGGCTGGGGCGTGGGCGACGACGAAGGGACTCCTCTCGGTGGAGGAGAGGATCTCGGAGTCCCTCGTCCTCACGGAGGAGGGGAGGGAGTATGCTGAGCGTGGGCTCCCCGAGAGGCGCCTGCTCCGTCTCATAGGGCGGGAGGGGACCCCCATCTCTGACCTGAGGGGGACCCTACCCCGCTTGGAGATCGCCCTGAGCTGGGCTGTGAGGAAGGGGTGGGTGAAGATCGAGAGAGGCGTCCTCTTCCTCACCAGGGAGGGAGAGGCGGCACTGGGACGTGAGGATCTCGACGAGAGGATCCTCCGACGTCTAAGAGAGACTCCATCGGGATCTGTTCCAAGGGAGTGGTCGGAGAGGATCGGGGTCCTCTTGAGGAGGAGGCTCCTCAGGAGGGTGAGGAGGAGGGAGAAGATCCTGTCTCTGACAGAGAGGGGGGAGCGGGTCATACCCCTCCTTGAGGAGAGGAAGGTAGTCGGGGTTATCACGCAGCTGACGCCGGAGCTCCTGAGGTCTGGACGTTGGCGCGGGGCCAGGTTCCAGCGTTACGACGTCTCCCTCCCCGTCCCCAAGATCCATCCGGGGAAGAGGCACTTCCTCCAGCAGGTCATAGATTATATCCGGCGCATCTGGGTGGAGATGGGGTTCAAGGAGATGAAGGGGCCGATCCTTGAGCTCTCCTTCTGGAACTTCGACGCCCTCTACCAGCCCCAAGACCACCCGGCGAGGGACCTCGCCGATACCTTCTACATGAAGACGCCGAGGGAGGGGAGGCTCCCCGACCCGGAGATCGTCGAGGCCGTGAAGGCGACCCATGAGAACGGGTGGACGACGGGCTCCACCGGCTGGGGGTATCGGTGGGACCCGGCCGTGGCCAGGAGGTGCTGCCTCAGGACCCATACCACCAGCCTCTCGGCGAGGACCCTCGCCGCCCTCAGGGACGCGGAGCTCCCGGCGAAGTTCTTCTCCGTGGGGAGGGTCTTCAGGAACGAGACCATCGACTGGAAGCACCTGGCGGAGTTCTACCAGACGGATGGGATAGTCGTCGGGGAGGGCGTGACCTTCAGGCACCTCCTCGGCTACCTCAGGAACTACCTCGAGAAGCTGGGGGTGGAGAGGGCGAGGTTCAGGCCCAGCTACTTCCCCTACACCGAGATGTCCTGTGAGGCTGAGATGTGGGACCCCGAGAGGGGGGAGTGGATCGAGCTCTTCGGGGCGGGGATGTTCAGGCCGGAGGTGGTGAAGCCCCTCCTCGGCCGCGACGTCCCGGTCCTCGCCTGGGGGCCCGGCTTCGAGAGGATCGTGATGAGGCATTACAATATCAGGTATATGCGGGACCTCTACCTCAACGACCTAGAGCAGTTGAGGGGTGCGAGGCTCTGGGTGAGGTGATGCTATGCCCGTGATAGAGGTGAACCTGGAGGACTTCAACAGGCTCGTGGGAAAGGAGCTGAGCATCGAGTACTTGGAGGAGAGGCTCCCCATGCTCGGGTGCGGCTGGGAGGGGAGGACGGAGGAGGGCTTCGAGATCGAGGTCTTCCCCAATAGGCCTGACATGCTCTCCATAGAGGGCCTCGCCAGGGCCTTCTCCTCCTTCATCGGCCTCAGGACGGGCCTCCGCACCTACGAGGTGAGGGAGTCTGAGTATCGGGTGCGGGTGGAGGAGCGGGTCTCGTCGATCCGCCCCTACATCGTCTCCGCCGTGGTGAAGGGCGTCTCCTTCTCAGACGACCTCATAAGGTCCATCATCCAGATGCAGGAGAAGCTCCACATCACCCACTGCAGGAAGAGGAGGAAGGCCTCCATAGGCCTCCATGACCTGGAGCCGATCAAGTTCCCCCTGACCTACACCTCGAGGCCCAGGGACTTCCGCTTCATACCCCTGGACGAGAGGCGGGAGATGAGCCTCGAGGAGATCCTGAGGGAGACGGAGAAGGGGAGGGAGTACGGCTGGATCCTCGAGGGAAAAGAGGAGTATCCCATCCTCATGGACTCGAAAGGGATGGTCCTCTCCATGCCTCCAATCATAAATTCGATCCACACGAGGATCGATGAGGAGACGAGGGACGTCTTCATAGACGTCACAGGGACAGATGAGAAGACGATAAGGGAGGTCCTGAACATCATCGTGACGACCTTCGCGGAGAGGGGGGCCGAGGTCTACCGGGTGAGGAACATCTACCCCGACAGGGTCGTCGAGACGCCGAACCTGGAGCCCTGGAGGATGCGCCTGGAGCCGGGGTACGTGAACAGGCTCCTGGGGCTGAGCCTCAGTAACAGGGAGATCGTGGAGTACCTGGAGAGGATGGGGTTCTCCGCCCGTGAAGAGGGAGGGGTGCTGGAGGTCTGGGTCCCCTGCTACCGGACGGACATCATGCACCCGATGGACCTGGTGGAGGAGGTTGCCATCGCCTACGGCTACGACAGGTTCGAGCCCGAGATCCCAGAGATATCGACGATAGGGGAGGAGGACCCGCTGGAGGTCTTCTCCAGGAGGCTGAGGGACTTCCTCGTCGGCTACGGCCTCATGGAGACGGTGACCTTCATCCTCTCGAACAAGGAGAAGCTCTTCCACAGGATGGGCCTGGAGGAGGAGCCGGTGGCCGAGACGGCGAACCCGAAGACGGAGGAGTACTGCGTCCTGAGGAACTGGCTCATACCCAGCCTCATGGAGGTCCTCCAGAACAACAGGCACCACCCCTACCCCCAGAACCTCTACGAGGTCGGGGACGTCATCCTCCTCGACCCGAGGGAGGAGACGGGGGCGAGGACCTGCAGGAGACTCGCCATCGTCCTCTGCCACTCCAAGGCCAGCTTCTCCGAGGTCAAGGCCATGGCGGAGAGCATCCTGAGAAACCTCGGGGTCGAGGACTACACCACGGAGGAGGGGGACCACGGGTCCTTCATCGAGGGGAGGTGCTTCCTAATGCGGCGTGAAGGGGAAACCCTCTGCTTCGGGGGGGAGATAAGACCCGACGTCCTGGAAAACTGGGGGCTGGAGATGCCCGTGGCAGCCCTCGAGATGGACGTAGACCTACTCTTCCATCTCCTTGAAGATCAATAGAACCTGAGGATGTTAAGCCATGATCCCAATCATTACAGGGGATCATAGGAGATTAGGAAGGACGTTAGGAAAAACTTTTATGCTTTATTGAACTATTAAGGTATATGGAAACTCTCTACTTCAGGTGGTATGGGCCTTATCGGCTGGATGAAACCATAGAGTTCAGGGAGAGTTCTGACTATGGTCTATATGCAATTACAAGGATCTGGGGCAATGCACCGGAAAAACTTCTTTATATCGGTAGGGTTTACTGGCAAGACTTCGGTAAACGACTTTCACAACATCGCAGGGAATGGTTAGGGAATGCTCGAGGCATTAGAGTTCGTTTAGGGTACCTTGAACTTGAACCAGGACAGAGAACATCATTTGAACGTATAAGAGATGCAGAAAACCTACTTATCTGGTGTCTAGAACCACGTGAAAATAAGAAGGGAGTTCAGACATATACTGGTCGAGATCTGCGTATTATTAACTTGGGAGCAAGAGGGCCTCTACCTAGAAAGGTCGATATTCACTGCTGGGGATAAGGAAAATGATAAAAATTTCCTCTATTTTTCCCTTTGCTTAGCAAAAGGTAAAATAAAAAGTCTTCTACAGAGTACTGATTTAGTTGAATCAATAGGTAAGGAATCATTTTTATTTTTGTGAGATCATCTTTCTTTGAATTGCCTTGAGGGAGGAGCCCAGGTTCTCGCCCTACCTCGGTATCCTGGTCGGGGTCTTCTCGGTCTCCACGGCCTCCATCCTCATCCGCCTGAGCAGTGCTCCCTCCCTCGCCATCGCCTCCTATAGGCTCCTCTTCGCCACCCTCATCCTCCTCCCTCCCTTCCTCCTCAGGAGGAGTCTCAGGGAGCTTCGGCTTCCCCCTCGGGATCTCCTGAGGTTGGTGGGGGTGGGGGTGGTCCTCGCGGCCCACTTCGCCTCTTGGATCACCTCCCTCAGTTTCACCTCCGTCGCGAGCTCCGTCATCCTTGTGAATGCTGCCCCCATCTTCGTCGCCCTCCTCTCCCATCTCTGCCTCGGGGAGCGGGTCACGGGGAGGGGATGGCTGGGGACCATCATCGCCTTCATCGGGTCGGCGATCATCTCCCTCGGGGACCTCGGCCTGGGGGAGAACAACCTCCTCGGAGACCTCCTGGCCCTCGTCGGGGCAGTCATGCTCGCTCTCTACCTCTTGGCGGGGCGGAGGATCAGGCAGGAGCTGGGCCTCCTCGCCTACGTGACGCCCGTCTACGCCGTCAGCGCCCTCACCCTCCTTCTCTCCTCCCTCTCAGCAGGCGTCCCCCTCGCACCCTACCCCCCGAGGGAGCTCCTCCTCTTCCTGGCGCTCGCCATCGTCCCCATGATCTTCGGCCACACCGTCTACAACTGGGCGCTGAGGTACGTGGAGGCGCCAATAATCGCCGTCAGCCTCCTGGGGGAGCCCCTCGGAGCCATCCTCCTCGCCGCCCTCATCTTGGGGGAGATCCCTCACCCCATCGTCGCCCTCGGAGGGTGTCTCACCCTCCTCGGCATCTACCTCACCGCCAGTAGTTGAGGGAGACACCGCTCGACTTAAATCCCACCTCTCCCCTAACCATCTGGTGTAGGCCGTGGAGCGTCATGAACTCACCTCGGAGAGGGTGAGGGAACTCGTTCTCGAGGCCTTGGACCTCATCAGGGAGGTGAGGGACGGACGCGGTCTACCCCTCTGCCCGAGGATCGAGGAGACGAGGAGGAGGCTCGCGAGGGGGGTCTTCAGGGCAGAGGAGATCCCCTACGAGAGGAGGAGGAACAGCTTCTACGCCCTGAGCTACAGCTACTTCGAGCCCCCCTCCACGATAACCCTGGACAAGAGGCGCCCCTTCTGGGACAGGCCCCTGGACCTCCCGGAGCTGGTGGAGACCGCGACCTACTACTGCGTCGTCCATGAGGTGATCCACGCCGACGATTACATGAACGGGAACAGGGTGATCAGGGAGACGATGAGGCATATAGAAGAGGCTCATGAGGACAAGTTGAGGATCTCTATGAGGTGGCTGAGGAGGAGCGGGGCCCCTGACTACATCAAGAGGAAGGAGACTCTGCTGAGGATCTGGGCGGAGCAGTACGCGGATATGATAACCCACTACAGGACCTATGTCGTGCTCAGGGAGAGGAAGTTCCCGAAGGTCGACTACATCTGGGCCTGCCTCTACAGCAACTACTTCCCCCCACACATCCTCACGGCGATAGAGCGTGAGAGGGGCGTCGACTACGTCCTCAGGAGGATAACGGAGGACCTTGGGAGATACTGCCTAGTAGAGGCTCTCAGGGAGGCGGAGGAGATCTCGAGGAAGAAGGCGAGGAGGTACACCGTCTAACCACCTGGAGCCCACGGCACTAAACTTTATACCACTCCTAAAGGAAGAGTC
This sequence comes from Candidatus Bathyarchaeota archaeon, assembly GCA_003601775.1. Lineage (GTDB taxonomy): Archaea > Thermoproteota > Bathyarchaeia > TCS64 > PIYN01 > PIYN01. The sequence goes on along the minus strand of PIYN01000032.1, from coordinate 6,067 downwards.
TTCTGGAGGAAGGCAGAGATGCTCTACTCAAAGCTCGCCCAGGCCTATAGCAGGCTCGAGGCCACCACCAAGAGGCTGGAGATGCTGGAGATCGCGGCGGAGCTCCTCAGGGAGACCCCACCCGAGGAGATGGAGAGGGTCATCTACCTCACCCAGGGGAAGATACACCCCAACTGGATGGGCCTCCCGGAGCTGGGAATGGCGGAGAAGATGGCGATAGAGGCTGTTGCCCGGGCGACGAACGTCGGGAAGGAGGAGGTCCAGGGACTGCTGAAGCAGTTGGGCGACCTCGGGCTCGTCGCGGAGAGGCTCATCCAGGAGGGAAGGGTGAAGAAGCTCTCCCAGAAGCCCCTCACGGTCCGGGAGGTCTACGAGACCCTGGACAGGATCGCGAGGGAGTCGGGCAAGGGGAGCAGTGAGAGGAAGATCATGGGCCTCGTCAGCCTTCTCGTCAACGCCTCGCCCTTGGAGGCGAGGTACCTCGTCAGGACCGTCGAGGGGAGGCTCAGGCTGGGCCTCGGAGACATGACGATCCTGGACGCCCTGGCGGAGGCCTTCACGGGGTCCAGGGAGAACCGCGGCGTCCTCGAGAGGGCTTACAACCTCACGAGCGACCTGGGGTACGTCGCGAGGGTCCTGGCTGAGGAGGGGCTGGAGGCCGTGAAGAGGGTGAAGATCGTCGTAGGGAAGCCCGTCAGGATGATGCTCGCCCAGAGGCTCTCGACGGCGAAGGAGATCGTGGAGAAGCTCAACGGGAGGTGCTCGGCCGAGTATAAGCTCGATGGGGAGCGCTTCCAGATACACAAGAAGGGGTCGGAGGTCCAGATCTACTCCAGGAGGCTCGAGAACATCACCTACATGTACCCCGACGTGAGGGAGATGGCCCTCACCCACATCAAGGCCGAGGAGGCGATAGTGGAGGGGGAGGGCGTCGCCGTGGACCCGGAGACGAATGAGCTCAGGCCCTTCCAGCTCCTGATGCAGAGGCGGAGGAAGTACAGGATAGAGGAGATGGTGAAGAAGATCCCCGTCACCGTCTTCCTCTTCGACTGCCTCTACGCCGACGGGGAGGACCTGACCTTGGAGCCCTACCCCGTCAGGAGGAAGAAGCTCCATGAGATCATAGAGGTGGGGCCGAGGTTCCAGATCACCAAGTCCCTCGTCTCCTCAGACCCAAGGGAGATAGAGCGGTTCTTCGACGAGGCGATCTCCGAGGGTTGTGAGGGCCTCGTCGTGAAGTCGACGGCGGAGGACTCCATCTACCGAGCAGGGGCGAGGTCCTGGCTCTGGGTGAAGCTGAAGAGGAGCTACCAGAGCAAGATGGTAGAGCCCGTAGACCTCGTCGTCGTCGGCGCCTTCTATGGAAGGGGGAAGAGGGCGGGGACCTACGGCGCCCTCCTCGCGGCCGCCTACGATCATGAGAACGACACCTTCAAGACCGTCTGTAAGGTCGGATCGGGCTTCACTGACGAGGACCTGGCGAAGATGCCCTCGATGTTCGAGGAGTATCGCCTACCCCATAAGCCTCCGAGGGTTGAGGCCCTCATCGACCCCGACGTCTGGTTCAACCCAGCCATCGTGATCGAGGTCATCGGGGACGAGATCACCCTCAGCCCCGTCCACACCTGCGCCTTCAACCTCCTCCGAGAAGGATCAGGCCTGGCGATCAGGTTCCCCAGGTTCACCGGGAGGTGGAGGTCGGACAAATCCCCGGAGGACGCCACGACGGTGAAGGAGATCGTCGATATGTACAAGGCCCAGTTGAGGACGATCTAAGACCCCGGCCTCTCCCTTCTCCCAATCAATAGAAGCCCCCCGATGAGTGAGAGGAAGCCGACGAGCATCATCCCTGAGGAGTAGAGGGCGACGTTTCTATGGAGCCCCAGAAGGTCCCTTAAGCCGAGGAGGTCTGCGTAGAGGAGGTACCCGGCCAAGATGAGCAGGACCCCGAAGACATCCTCCAAGACGCCCACAACACGATGGAGCCGAGGCATTCACCGAGCCTCCACCATATAAGGGGCTGCTAACCCAGTTAAAAATTAATCGAGAACCTTAAATCCTCCAAGGGGGTGAAAGACTCTTCAAGGATGTGTCTGAGATGAGCTCCCAGGTGACCTTGAAGGAGTTCAAGAGGTTGGTTATGCGTGTGGGGACCGTCGTGGAGGTCGAGCGGGTCCCGGGGTCGAGGAACCTCTATAGGCTACTCGTCGACGTCGGAGGGGAGGAGCCGACTCAGATCATAACGGGCCTCGTTGGCTACTACACCGAGGAGGAGCTGAGGGGGAAGAGGATCATCGTCCTGACGAACCTCAAGCCGGCCAAGATCTTCGGCCAAATCTCTAACGGGATGCTCCTGGCTGCCGAGTACCAGGACAAACTCGCCCTCCTGACAGTGGACCGGGATATACCGAACGGCGCCAGGGTCACTTAGAAGCGTTCCCAGTGGACGACCTCCTCGAGGCTCCGCCTGGGCCTCGGCGGGGGCGACTCGGCGGGGCGGCCGACTGGGACTATGGCCACGGGCCTTATACCCTTAGGAGCCCCTATCACCTCGGCGACACGCCCCTCGTCGAAGGCCCCGACCCAGCAGGTCCCCAGGCCCATCTCGACTGCGGCCAGGTGGAGGTTCTCGACGGCCGCCGCGGTGTCCTGGAGGCAGTAGAGGTTGGCGCCCCGCTCGCCGTACCTCGCCGCCGACCGCCCAGGGTCCGCGCAGACGACGATGACGATGGGCGCCTCAGCGATGAACATCTGCCCATAGGCCGCCTCCGCGACCCTCCTCTTCGTCGCCTCATCAGAGATGACGACGAACTCCCAGGGCTGGCGGTTTCCCGCGCTGGGGGCCCACCTCATGGCGTCCAGCAGTTGCATAACCGTCTCCCTCGGGATCTCCTCCCCCAGGAAACGCCTAATGCTCCTACGCCTCTTGATGGCCTCTAAAATGTTCATATCCCCACTCCAGGACTCTATTGGTACTTTGGGGTTAAAAAGCCTCCCTATCGATGTAGGCCCTCCTTCTTAGGTAGAGCAGGACGAGGATCAGGGTGGACCCTATTAGGAGGGGGGGGAGGAGTTGCCATGGGAAGGAGACGGTCCGCTCCTCCGGGAGGATGATGGCCCTCTCGTCTATCGTGACGTAAAGCGTGCTGTTCTTGATCCACCTCCAACTCCTCCTGCTCTCCCCCACATAGTCGTATCTGGAGATGTTCTGTTGGAGGATCACATAGTCCCGGTACACCGCGGCGTCCTCTATCTTGTCCCTCACGCTCTTCCCAGCGTAGGTTAGGTCCACGGGGAGCCACCCCCAGGGGGGGATATATATAACACTCCAGCCATGCCACCCCACGTTCTCCATGTGGATCCTCACATGCCCCTCCCATAAAGTCCTGTTCACAGGCTTGATCCTGGTCGAGAGTATGCACCCGACCTGGAGGTAGGCGGGTATCCCCAGGGTGCGGCACAGGGTGATGAGGAGGATGGACTGGTCGTCGCAGTCGCCCCTGCCTTCCTCCAGGGTCTCATTGGGGTACCTCGGGACCTCGAAGGCCTCATATCGTATGTGCTCAGTTATCCACTGGATGAGGGCCTCCACGATGGCCAGCACCCTCGTCTCGTTTCCAGCGATCTTCTCAGCCAACTCCCTTATCTCCGGGTCCTCTGTGAGCCATGTCCCGCCTGAGGCGAGGTGCTCGGAGAACAGGTCCACGTCGATCTGGGTCAGGTTCCCAGCCTCTTCCATGCTTAGATCCGGTCTTCCCTGCTCTCTTGATAGGATCTCGTAGGTGATGGTGACGGTGATGTTCTCGCCCCCCTCGATCCTCTCCGGGATGGAAAGGAGGGCGTAGGGGTTCCCGTCACTGTCATTGAAGTATTCCTCGATAGGGTGAGAGGTATTGACGAGCCTGACGGTCTGCCAGGAGTTGTTCTGGAAGAGGTTGACCGCCCGGTCCATCCTCGAGAGGGGGATGGGATCCTCTCCACGGTTCTCAAAGACGTAAGTCTCGATAAGAAGGAAACGACTATACCGAGTGCCATGGATACGGTGACTTAAGACGGCGGGAGAAATGAGGAACAGGAGGAGTAAGAGGACCTTAGCCCTCAGGAGGGCACGCCTTCCCCTCGGCTCTCCCTTAATCATCATGGTTTACATGGAGATCTGAGATAGGAGTCTAATAAAAAAGAGGAGGGCGGTTATTCCACGTGGACCCTGAAGAGGTCGATGTCGCCGCCGAGGTAGGGGAGGAACTCCCTCACAGCCCTCTCCACATCCCTGGACTGGGTGATGTACCGCCCCACGACGATGATATCGGCCCCTTCCCTCAGAGCCGTCAGCGCCGTGCTGGGTCTGATCCCACCCGCGACGGCTATGAGGACCTTCCTCTCCTTGAAGACCTCTCGGATCTCCTTGATCAGCTCAAGGTGAGGCTTCACCCCGGTCCGCTCCACGTCTATGGCCCGGTGGATGATCACCCCGTCGGGCGGGCGCCTTAGGGCCTTCAGCTTCTCCAGGGGTTTCTCAACCCCCAGGAGGTCGATGAAGGCGTAGATGCCGAGGCGTTGGGCTTCGTAGATGAAGTCGTCGAGGGTCTCCTTGGGGGCGAGGCCTGCGGCTATGACACCGTCCGCGGTCTCGTTGAAGGCGATGTCCACCTCCACCTTCCCCACGTCCAGGGTCTTGAGGTCTGCGAAGATGAAGTAGTCCTTGGCTACCTCCCTGATCTCCCTCACGACCCTCGTCCCATACCTCTTGATGAGCGGCGTCCCCGCCTCCAGTATGACCCTATCGCTCCCCGGGATCTGGCTGACGACCCTCTTCACCCGCTCGATGTCGGGAATGTCCAGGGAGATCTGGAGGTAGGGTGGACGCCAGAGCCTCGGGGCCCTGAAGCCCATGAAGGGGTGGCGGGCCCTGTCCTTGTCGTACATGATCTTCTCCAGGGGTGGGTATCCCTCCATCGCCCTTCGGAGGGCGAGCTTCGTGGCGCTATAGTTATAATGGTAGATCTTCCGCTCGTCCTCCGCCTTGGGGTGGATGAAGACGCTGGCGATGACGACCCAGTCCTCCACCTTGTCCTCCGGGAGGATGCCCTCCTCCACGGCGTCGGCGACGGCCTTCGCCACGGCCGCCTGGGCTGGGCCGAAGATCTTCCCCGCCTCCTCCATGTTCCTCACCGTGACCTTGGGGACGATGAGGGTGAAGGGCTTCGGGGGGAGGTTCGGCCTGATGACGGCGAGGAGGGGCGTGTGGCCGTAGGAGAGGTTTGAGAGGCCGACGGCGAAGGCCTGGCCGATGGGGCCGTCCTTGTCTCCTATGAGGAGGTCGATGTGGGCGACCTCGTTCCCCTCCCCGACGAGGGCCTCCCCGATGAGGAAGAGGCTCCGCCCCCCAGAGGACTCCCTATAGGAGTTTATCGCCGCCCTGAGGGCCTCGCTCACCGAGGCGAAACGCCCAGCCTTCACCTGCTCCTCCAGAAACCTATACTGCTCCCTCGTTATCCTGCCGGGGGCACGGAGGAGTCCGCTCTCTTCCGTGTCCATCTCCCATCAACAAAGGGATTGCATGGAAACCTATTTAACGTTTTCTAGCCTGTGTCTCAGAAGTGTCACATATATGATCCTTAATCGCTTTAGGGAATTCATTGTGTCATAAAAGGGCAAGGGACTCGACCTCCATATCTCCCTCCAAGAGGGCGGACTATGAGATTGGGTTCTTGGGAGACGTCTTATTTATTAACTCGAAAATCTTAGAAGAGAAGGAGGTGGATGCGCCTTGAAGTTTGAGGAGTTGATGTTTAGGGCTTGGTACTACTTCAGGAATGGGTATGCCACTTACCTGAGTTTCCCTGTGGGGTTCGTCACCTTCATCTCCACGACCTACTACCTCGCCATCAAGAACGTACCCTTCCTCCAGGACTTCTTCCCCAGGTTCTACCTCTTCGCCATAGTCGCCGTCATCGTCATCTTCCCCCTCGGCGTCCTCATCGGATGGCTCCACATGAAGAGGACCCTCGCCTACCCTACTCAAGTAGCCATAACAGTTGAGTCAAACCCATATAACTACAAGATT
>PIYN01000031.1:5400-19980 GCA_003601775.1 Candidatus Bathyarchaeota archaeon | reverse complement strand
TCATCTCCCCGCCGCACTTTGGACAACTCGGAGGCCTTGACGAGGCGGGTTGGACGAGGTCGTTGAAGCAGTTCTCGCACCTCCAGACCTGCTTACGCCCGCCGAGCTTCCCCCTCTTAGCTGCGGGCCTTCCTTCCACCTCCACAATATCCATGGCGAAGTCGACCGTCGGGGCGTTGCTTATCCATGTCCCTACGCCGAAGCCGTCGACGTCCACCTCCCTCAGCCTCCTCACACTCCCCTCCGTCAACCCGCCGGAGACGAAGATCTTCACGTCCCTGAAGCCTCTGAGGTCCAGCTCCCACCTCACCTCCCTGACGATCTCAGCGAGATCGCCCCTCCTACTCCCAGGCGTATCGAGCCTCACCCCCCAGAGACGGTCGCCGAGGGCCTCCGCCGCCATCACGGCCTCCGTCTTCTCGTCGAAGTAGGTATCTACCAGGCAGATCCTGGGAACCTCCTCCTCGACGACCTCATCGAAGGCCCTCCAGGCCGAGACCTGATCGCCGAAGACGATGATCAACGCGTGGGGCATCGTCCCAGAGGGCCTGATCCCGAGCAGCCTCGCCGCGGCGAGGCTGGAGACACCGTCCAGTCCCCCTATGTAGGCGGAGCGCCCTATGAGGGGAGAGAGGGCTGGGTGCATCCTCCTCGCCCCGAAGTTGAGGACGAGCTTATCCCCTGCAGCCCTTCTAATTCTCGCCGCACGGGTGGCGATCCCAGAGGCCTGGCAGAGGAGGCCGAGGAGGGGTGTCTCCAGCCTCGCGAAGGAGGCATACCTCCCAGTCAACGTCATGACTGGAGCCCTGACCCCTCTGAAGTCGCTGGCCTGGATGAGGGTCCCCTCTGCTATGGCGTCTACGTCCACGGGGTATCCCTCCAAGAGGTGTGCAGCCTCCTCCAACCCGCAGAGGACGGCCCAGGGCCAGCCCTCTGGGAGAGCCCCAGTCGTCACCTCCGCGGTGACGCGCACCCCATCCAGACCCTTCGCCCTCAGGATCTCCTCCGTCCTCACGAAGTAGATGTCCGTCGTCTCCCCCCGCTTGATCTCCTCCTCAGAGGCTATATGGAAATACTTCAACTCTATCTCCCTCTCACAGTTATCTTACCCTCAACAGGTTTTAGAGTTATGGGAGCGGCCCTTTTGATCTTTAATTTCGTCCCCCCTATGGACCCCCTCCAAATGATGTATATCTTTATACGGCGAGCCATAAGATATCGAGGAGGATAGGTGAGCCCCTTGGACGTGGGGATCCTCATCGTGGGCAACGAGATCCTCGACGGCGTCGTCCTGGATACGAATAGTAACTGGCTTGTGAGACGCCTCAGGGCGCTCGCTCTCCACATCCGCGAGTTCATAACGGTCCGGGACGAGGTCCCCGAGATAGCCAAGGCCCTGAGGAGAATGGTAGAGGACGGCTGCGACCTCATCATCACGACCGGGGGCCTCGGGCCGACCCACGACGACAAGACGCTGAGGGGAGTCGCCGCGGCCTTCAACCTACCCCTGGAGTTGAACAAGGAGGCTCTGGGGATCGTGGAGCGACAGTATAGGACTTTCTACGAGCGGGGAGTCATAAGGACCTCTGAGATAACCGAGGCGAGGAGGAAGATGGCCCTCCTCCCCCGAGGGGCGAGACCCCTGGACAACAGGGTCGGGAGCGCCCCCGGCGTCCTCTTAGAGATGAGCGGAGCCACGATCATTTGCCTTCCAGGGGTCCCAGCAGAGTTGAAGTGGATCTTCGAGAACGAAGTCTTAGGGATCCTCAAGGAGAGGGTAAAGGGGCTTATGAGGGAGAGGATCCTCTCACTGCCGGCCGGGGACGAATCGACGCTCTCGCCGATCATAGACGAGGTGATGGCCCAGGTCCCAGGCGTCTACATCAAATCTATGGTCCAGCCCTACGCGGGTAAAGGTCACATCCGTCTCTGGATCTCCGCCTACGGAGACACAGAGGACGAGGTGGAGGGACGGATCTCAAGGGCCGTGGAGAAGTTGATGAGGAAGCTAAGGGAAGGGACCCAGTGATCACCCTAACGATGATTTTATGGCAGAATCGATATTCCTTTAGGGTAGAGGAGCCGCCTGAATGAGGATAAGGGCCGTCGTGATCAGGACTGATTATTGGCGTCCGGGGACGGACTATGTTAGGACCATCGTGGAGGCTGTGCGTCCCATAGTCCGTGATGGTGATATCGTGACGGTCTCGGAGAAGGCGATCTCGGTTGCCAGGGGCCTCATCATCGATGAGTCAAGGGTGAGACCGAGCCTCTTGGCGAAGTTCCTGTCTGAGGTATGGATGAGGAGGATCTGGGGTGGCCCCCTTGGGAGGATTACGAAGCTGAGGAGGCGTACCTTGAGGAGGCTGAAGCGGTATCCTGTCGCGGAGGGTGCTGCCCATAAGGAGGCGGCGCTGAGGTATGTGGGTCTTCTGCAGGCGTTGAGGCATTACTCGGAGGGGGGGATAGACGCAAGCAACCTCCCCTACTCCTATGTCAGCCTGCCGCTCAGGGATGGGGAGGCCGTGGCGACGGAGATTAGGGGGGCGATAGAACGGGAGACGGGGAGGAGGGTGACGGTGATGATCGTCAATGGGGATACCACCTACTCTTTCAGGAACCTGCACCTCGCCCCGAGGCACCTCAGGGTCAGGGGGTTCGTACACCTCGGGGGCTTCCTCACCTTCGTGGTGGGGAGGACCTTGGGGCTTAGGAGGAGGTCTACGCCCATCGCGATCTCTGGCGGGGAGTTGAACCCCGACCTCGCGTTGACGCTGGCGGATATCGCCCACAAGATCAGGGGATACGGTGCTGGGAGGACGGTCTGGGATATGGCCAGGAGGTTCAAAGTGGGGATAACCGGGGTCACCTGGGAGATGCTCGAGAGCGTGGTTCATAGACCGATAGTCGTACTCAGGATAGAAGAGGAAAGGATTTAACCCCCTTAACGTCCTTATTGTTGAGGTGTGAAGCCTTTGATTAGGGTAGGCTTTCTAAAACTCGGGAACATCGCGACAGCCCCCATGATCGAGCTCCTCCTCGACGAGAGGGCTGAACGGGAGGATATTGAAGTACGGGTCGTCACCACCGGGGCCAACATGAGCCCGGAGCAGGCGGAGGAGGCCGCCAAGACGCTACTGAGTCTGAAGCCACGGATCGTACTCATCACGAGTCCTAATGCTTCTACCCCGGGGCCTAAGAGGGCGAGGGAGATAATCTCCGGCGAGGGCGTGCCCACCGTCGTCGTCTCCGACGGGCCTAAGAAGATCGTGGAGAGCCTGGCGAAGAAGGGGATCGGCTGCATCATAGTTGAAGCTGACTCGATGATAGGGGCGAGGAGGGAGTTTCTGGACCCCGTGGAGATGGCCCTCTTCAACTCCGACGTAATAAAAGTCCTGGCAGTCACCGGAGCCTACACCCTCCTCTTCAAGACCATAGACGGGCTCATCACTGATCTGAAGGAGGGGAGGGAGCCGAAGCTGCCATCCCTCGTCATCAACAGCGCCCTTGCGACCGAGGCTGCAGGGTTCAAGAACCCCTACGCAAAGGCCAAGGCCTACGCGGCCTATGAGATAGCGAGGAGGGTCTCCTCCCTCACCACGGAGGCCTGCTTTAAGGTCAAGGAGTGGGAGGTCTACACCTCGCTGTGCGCCGCAGCCCATGAGATGATGCGCATCGCCGCGAGCCTCGCGGACGAGGCGAGGGAGATCGAGAAGTACGGCGATAGTGTCCTCCGGATGCCTCACTATGATGACGGGACCATACTCGTGAAGAGGGCTCTCATAGAGAAGCCGAAGGGGAAGTGATAGGGAAGATCAGGCCGTCGCGCTTCCCTCTGCTTTTTCTCTCTTCCCTTTGGCGAGTTTAAGAACCGCCTTCAGCCCAGGTTTCACCTCCCCCAGCGGCTTAACCTCCAAGACCCCGGCCTTCACCGCCTTATCCAAGGCTCTCTCACCCCTCTCCGTCCTCACGATAACCGTGGCCCAGCCCTCTGGGGAGCCGACGCTCCCCACGGAGATATCGGCGAACTCTGATGTGAAGTCCGTGCAGCTATGGCAGCAGGATCTGACAAGGTCCGCCATCTTCTTCAGAGGGACCTTGAAGACCAACTCCTCCCCCTCGAAGGCCATGAATCGCCCCTTCTTGATATCAAACCGGGTGATCTTGGAGGGGTCGAGCCCCGCTCCCTTTAGATACTCTATGAGTCTCCCGTGGTCGAAGGTCTCCATGCAGAAGAGCCCTATGGCGAGTTCCACGCTCTCCGCGAGGCGCAGTGGTGAGAAGGGGGAGGTCTGCATCTTCCTCAGGGCCCTTATCTGGCAGGGCGTCCCGACCACGGCGACCCTCTCCCTCCCATACTCTCGGACGGCTGACCTCAGGCCCAGCAGCGTGGGGCTCGGCGTATACTTCGTCCCCGCTCCCTCCAGGAGCTCGTCCACGGAGGTTGCGACTACTGGCCGTGGGAGCCAATCAGAGCCGGTGTCAACGGACGCCACCACCGCACAGAGCCCAGGGTCGTCCCTCATGAGCTGCATCAGGATGGAGGTCACGGCCCCGCCGTCTTGGCACCTGGAGAGGACCTCCTCATCCTTGGACCTGGCGGCGTAGCAGGCCCTGTAGACGCCGAGGTAGGTCTCCTCCTCTCCCCCCCTCTGACGGCCAAAGATCCTCTCCTCCACTTCCTCCTCCGAGAAGTAGGACCTGGGGCAGTTGTTGTAGCACATCTGACAGGCGATACACATACCCGTCAGGCGGGGTTTATCCCCTACCATGGAGAGTGAGGCGACGGGGCAGACGGAGACACAGGCCCCACAGCCCACACAGAGACTCCTCCGCACAACCTCTGCGAAGAGGTTCCCGAAGACCTTAGGCCTCTGTAACAGCTTCTGAGACATATTGAGTTCCTCTTCAATTGGTAGACCCTATATTTTAAAATTCTGGAAGAGCCTCAGAAATACGCCTTTCCCTTCACCAGCCAGCAGCCTTAAGGGACCTCGGGTTTAAACTGGACATGTGAAACAAGGTTTAGGGGATCATGTTCCTATGTGCACTTTATCAACGGCTTTCTTCAGGGTTGCCAAGGCTGAGAGGGCCGCTAAGAAGCTCGTCTTAGGGTTCTCGGGGGTGGGCTTATTTATCGTCCTACACTCAAGCCTCCCAAAATCACCCTCAACTACGACCTCATGTATGTTACCTTGCGCCCGAGGGTCAGCTATTATCCTAACTCTAACCCTCTCCGGCCCTATGGAGGCCAAGCTCAAGGTCGCCGCGACATTTATGGAGAAGGGGAAGAGCCTACACGCCTCAGAGGCGGACCCCTCATAGACGACGATAGGCTCTTCAAGGCGAGAGAGGTCTATACCCTTAGACTTGATATAGGGGTTCCCCTCAAAAACCCTTAGAGGCTTCCTAGATGTAAGAGTTACACGGGATATCCCAGCCATACCAGCGGCCTTAACAGCATCTAAACCCGCTATGGCCCCTGAGGGAATGTATAGCCGGACACCTTTAGTCTCCGCCATCTTCTTAAGTCTCCTGAAAAGATCCGGATCTGCTAAGGCCCCCACGCTCATGATCATCAGGCTTTTACCGGATTCGAGTATCTCTAGGGCATAACTCCTGACAGCCTCTTGACTAGCCGCCTCGATGACGAGGCTTACGTCCTCGGAACATGTGACATCCTGAAGGGTCTCAGCGATCCTGGGCCTACAACTTAGGGAGGAACTTAGACTCCTGGCCCTCTCCAAAATTTTATCGTAGAGGACTTTGACCTCTAAATCCTCGATAATGCCCTTGTCAAGTGATCTGGCCAGATAGCTCCCTATCGCCCCACAGCCGATAATAGCCACGCCCATGGTCTTAACCCGAGAAGTAGCCGTAGTCGAACCTCCTTCGATCTACCTCTACTCATGGAGTCTTTGATTCCTTGATTTAACCTTTTTCAAACGATGCTCAGCCTTAAATCCTTGGCTGAGCAGATCAATAAGGAGGTGGCTGATCTGGTCCTCCCAGGGATCGACCGATTGATGAAGTTCCTGGATGAAGACGTGGGCTTCGGAGATCTGACGTCGGATCTCTTGATACCGAGAGACTTGAAGGCGAGGGGCTTCATAGTTGTTAAGGGAGAGGGAGTGATTGCCGGCGTTGAGGAGGCGGAGGCCCTGTTTAGGCAACTGGGCATCGAGGCCGAGGCTAAAGTATGTGATGGTGAGGCTGCTAAACCGGGTGATGTAATTATGGAGGTCAGGGGGGAAGCGAGGAAGATATTGATGGCAGAGAGGACGGTTTTAAACATATTGATGAGGATGAGCGGCATAGCCACAGAGACGAGGAGACTCGTGGATAAGATCAAGGAGGCGGGTCTAAACGTCAGGATTGCAGCAACCCGGAAGACGGCTCCAGGGTTAAGACTCCTCGATAAGAAATCGGTTATGATCGGGGGTGGAGACACGCACAGACTCAGATTGGATGACGCCCTGATCATAAAGGATAACCACATCGCATTAGTCGGCTCCATCTCCGAGGCCGTTAAAAGGGTGAGAGAGAGGGTCAGCTTCACCAAGAAGATCGAGGTCGAAGCCCAAACCCTCGAGGAGGCTCTAGAGGCCGCTAGGAGCGGTGCCGACATAATCATGTTAGACAATATGAAGCCTGATGAGATTAGGGTCGTCGTCGAACGTCTTAGGGAGGAGGGATTCTATGAGAAGATCATTCTGGAGGCCTCTGGAGGCATAACCCCTCATAATATCCTCGAATACGCCTCAACCGGCGTACACGTGATTTCTCTAGGATATCTAACACACTCAGCTAAGGCATTAGATATGAGCTTGGAGATGGGTAAACCATTCTAGAAAGGTTTATACGGCTTCACCCTCCCCCACTCCTAAAGGGGAAAATGAGATCCCATAGGGCGCTTATAGACAAGATTAATGCTTTGAAACGTGAGAAAAGGGCAGTCGTCCTGGCTCACAACTACCAGAGGGCTGAGATCCAAGAGGTAGCCGACTATGTAGGTGACAGCGTCGGCTTAAGTAGAGAGGCTATGGAGGTGGACGCCGAGATCATCCTATTCTCGGCGGTGGACTTCATGGCGGAGACGGCCGCCGTTCTAAACCCTGATAAGAAGGTCTTAATTCCTTCTCTGGGGGCGAGGTGCCCCATGGCCGCCATGCTACAGATAGATACCCTCAGGGAATACAGGAAGAGATATCCAAAGGTCCCGCTGGTCCTCTATGTAAATACTCTAGCTGAGACGAAAGCGGAATGTGATGTGTGTTGTACATCAGCGAACGCCGTTGAAATTCTTGAAGCCCTAGACTCCGATACAGTCCTATTCGGACCTGACTGTAATCTAGCCCGCTATGTGGCTGAGAAGACAGGTAAAACCGTTATACCTGTACCCGAAAGTGGATTCTGTCCGACCCATGTCCTCTTTCTCAAGGAGGATGTTTTGAAGGTCAAGGAAGAGTACCCAGGGGCCGTTCTCATGGCTCACCCCGAGTGCCGGCCTGAGGTTTGGAGTATTGCTGACTATGTTGGAAGCACCTCTCAGATGAGTCGATTCGTTAAGAGCTCTAAGGAGAGGGAATTCATCATCGCCACGGAGGTAGGTCTTCTACACAGGCTCAGGAGAGAGAACCCTGAGAAGGAGTTTATACCCGCCTATGAGGACGCCATCTGTGTTAACATGAAGATAAACACCCTCGAGAAGCTCTATCTGGCTCTCAGAGACGAGAGATACTCGGTCAAAGTCCCCGAGAGTACTGCAACTAAAGCCCGTGAGGCGATCATGAGAATGTTCGAGCTCACGGAGTAAATCAAGGAATCGAAGATTTAGTTGGGGAGGATAGAGATCTCCAAGATGGACAAACTTTTTGTCCCTTGAAGTGAAGACCCTCTATTCAGCCTTATTTATTACATCAGATCCCTACCTTAGATGTATATTTTACATGGAGAGATCCCAACAAGGCTAAAGGACCTGGAATTGTGCCTCTTTTCCGTTTATATTTTTTGAAGGTCCTGGAGGCCTTGTATAATATTTAGTTTCGAGAATTTGGACAGGAACACTGTCCTTACAGCCCCATAGATTGTCCTCGCCTCTCATCTCCTTCCGGTGACACCACGCTTAGATAAAGTATCGGATAACCCTTTTAATGAGGAACCTGGATGAAGGAACTCAAGCTGATTGGGGCCGATCTCCTGGAGATCGTGGACGAATCCCTCGACGAGGTCTTCGGGAGGGGGAGGAAGAGGGTGATCTACTATTACCTGGACAGGATCTTCGATATCAAGCGGGAGGAGATCCCCGAGGATTTTGGGAAGTTTCTGAGGAGCCTTGAGGAGCTCTTCGGTGGAGGAGCCGAGATCATAAAGAGGGTGATCATGAAGAAGCTCGATAAGAAGCTCCTGATGGAACAAACGATCTAATCCAAAGCGATCTCAGGTTCTTAGAGGCGTGGCCTCCCATAGGAAATTCTAAATATCGTTAACGTTCTGATATTTCAAGATCTTTAGAATATTGAAAAGAAGGGGAATTAAATGAAATTTAGTTACATTAAGGAGGTGGAGCGGTTATCCCTGGATGAGATCCTCGAACGTCACCTCAGGCCCCTTCGTAACTTCAATACGCGGAGGATCTTTGTCTTGCTTAACGAGTTGGGAGAGAAGCCCCTCACGACCTTCGATCTCCAGAGGAAGCTCGAGGAGCAGGGGGTTCTTTTAGAGAAGAAGGATATAAACTTGGCCCTTCATTCCCTGGCCAGGGCTGGGCTGGTTGAGAGGCTGCCTCAGAGGGGTAAGCCGACGGTCGTGGAATATGATGGACGCTACCGCTTCGATCTATGGCGAGTCAGGGAGGTGGGAAGGAGGATTTACAGGGGGTTGATGAACCTAACCCAAGTCGAGCCTCGAGAGTTGGTCCTCGATGAAACATATCTTTTCAGGGAGATAGATGTGAGCTCGGAAGACCAGGTCCGTGAGACCTTGAAACATCTCCTAAGGCTCGGCAGGATCTTGACCCTCCTATGCTGCATGCTCCAGAGGGGTAGAGCGGGGATGAGCTCCTATAAATTGGCGGAGATTATGGGGATACCCTGCGAAGAGGTGGAGTCCCTACTTAAAGGGATCTCCGGCTCCACACCAAACTCTCCAAAGCTTGTTGAGGTGAGACGGGAGAGGAGCTTAAGGGGGAGGGTCTTGAGGGTCCTCGGGTTGAAGGAGGGCGATGAGATCGTGTACCGCCTCACTGAAAGGGGGAGAAGATACGCTGAGATGCTATGTTAGGATCTCTCCAATTTAAATAGAGAATCGTTCGATCCAAAAATGAGGTAAATAGATGTATGCTGTAGTGAAGAGTAAACCGGCCCCAGGCGCGGAGATCAGAACCGTCGATCGCCCTGAAGTCGGCGACCAAGAGGTCCTGGTCGAGGTTAAAGCCGCCACGATCTGTGGAACCGATGTACATATCTGGGATTGGAACCCTTGGGCCCAGGGGAGGATAAGGCCGCCCCTGATCATGGGGCATGAATTCTGTGGGGAAGTCGTGGAGGTTGGAAGGGGGGTTACCAGGGTGAGGGTGGGAGACCTGGTCTCAGCGGAGACTCACATAGTTGATGATACCTGCTATCAGTGTCTGACGGGTAAGAAGCACCTATGCCTCCATACCGAGATCCTCGGGGTCGATCGGGATGGGGTCTTCGCAGAATACGTCGTCCTGCCGGAGGAGAATGCCTGGGTAAACGATCCAAGACTCGACCCCTTCCTGGCCTCCCTCCAGGAGCCCCTGGGGAACGCAGTCCACTCCGCCCTCCCCGAGGATAACATCGAGGATATCACTGGTGGGTATGCCGCGGTCCTGGGCTGTGGGCCGATCGGCCTTATGTCCATCGCCGTCCTGAAGAAACTCGGCGCCTCAAAGGTCATCGCCACTGAGATTAAGCCCCTCCGCCTGGAGTTTGCCAAGGCTATGGGCGCGGATCTGACTCTGAACCCCTTGAAGGAGAGGGACTTGGTGAGAAGGGTCCTCGAGTATACGGATGGAAGGGGTGTAGACGTCGTCTTGGAGATGTCTGGGTCCCCCTCCGCGTTGATACAGGGGCTGGAGATGGCGACTAATGGGGGTAGGGTCAGCCTCTTAGGGCTCCCTGAGGCCTCTGTGGGCATCGATGTATCCCGCCTCATCGTCTTCAAGGGTCTCAGGATCTTCGGGATAACCGGCCGGAGGATGTTCAAGACTTGGTATCAGGTACGCGAACTACTGAGGGACAGGGGCTTCAGGGAGAAGATGGAGAGGCTCATCACCCACAGGCTGCCTATGGCGGAGATAAATAAGGGAATGGCCCTCATAAAATCCGGGGAGGCCGTCAAGGTCGGGCTCTATCCCACATGGGAATAGGGAGTCACCCAACTCCTCCTTTTTTATCCAATCCCCGATCCCCCTCTGAGGGCTTCCCCTATCAAAGAAGAGTAGTCCCTAAATTCGCCTTCACAGGGGTTCCCCGGACAGTAGAATATCCTCGAATCCTCTATCCTCTCGGCCACGGCGACCATCGTTGCGGAGCTCTGAAACCATTCGCCAGATGGCCTATGGTAGCAGATGGATCCCCGCCCCCTCCGCCTTCCATGGTCCCTCGCGATCTCCAAGACCTTGTTGAATGCACCTTCAGGGTCGGTGGGATCTATGTCCCTCGCCAGTTCAAGGGCGCGTAGCTCCCTCTCCCTGGCGTATCTCCACGTCTCCTCTATCGCCCCCGTCCTTTTGACCCAGGGAAGCATCGTGAGATTTGTGATCGCGTATACACCCTCTTTCAGTGTTCTCCTTAGGGATCTCTTGTCCCAGATGATATGCCAGCCCTCCTCCCTATCGAGGACCGCGAAGTTTGCCCTACGGTAACTCCTCCTCACCTCATCCTGTTGGAGGTAATCCGCTGCGGATTTCGCGTCTTCAAACCTGTCCAAGACCTCCAAGATCAGCCTCCCCCTGCTCCGCCTCGCCCCGCCTCTACCGCCTGTCTCTTGGTCCGTGACGGCTATGAGGAGTCCCTCGTCGTTAAAGCCGATCCAGGTCCCTTGAGATCTCTGATCGATGGGCGCGAAGATGAGGCGCTCTCCCCGAATCACCCGAGGAGGATATTCCACGGATCCCCTCCTAACGTATCTGGCGTGCAGAGCGACGATGGGGTAGCCCCTGATGAGCTTGAAGAGAATTATCAAGGTACACATCTTAAATGCCTCTCACCCCGCCTAAACCCGCGATAAAAAGAAGGGAAAGATCAGATCAGTCCAAGCTTCCTTCCTCCCTCCTTAAAGGCCTCGAGGGCCCTGTCCAGCTGTTCCTTCGTATGGTCCGAGCAGAGCTGTGTCCGGATCCTCGCCTTGTCCCGTGCGACCATGGGGTAGACGATGGGAAGGGCGAAGATGCCCTTCCTCCAGATGTAGTCGGCCAGGTCCCTCGCGACTTTGCTCCTCCCACACATCACGGGGACGATCGGCGTCTCACTATTCCCGGTATCGAAGCCCAGGTCCTGGAGGCCCTCAAGGAAGTAGTTGCGGTTCTCCCAGACCCTCTTGACACGCTCGGGCTCGGACTCCATCACGTCGAGTGCAGCGATGCAGGCGGCGGCCACACCTGGGGGGACGGCTCCGCTGAGGAGCCATGTCCTGCTCTTATTGTAGGCGAACTTGATGAGGTCCTCCGAGCCGGAGATGTGCCCTCCTATTACGCCGAAGGCCTTGGAGAAGGTCCCCATCTCGACGTGGACCTGGTCCCTGGTCAGCTTGAAGTGATTGACTATTCCTCGCCCACACTCCCCGAGGACACCCTCCCCATGGGCGTCATCGACATACACCCCCGCCCCATGCTCCTCTGCTATCTTCGCGATCTCCGGGAGGGGGGCTAAATCCCCGTCCATGCTGAAGACGCCGTCGGTGATGATCCAGATGTGGTTGTAGGGTGGGTCATGCCTCTCTGCCTCCTCCATGATGCGATCCAGGTCGGCGACATCCTTGTGCTTGAAGATGGCCCTATCGGCGTGGCTCAGACGGATGCCGTCGATGATGGAGCCATGGTTCAGCTCATCGGAGACGAAGAGGTCTCCCCTGCCACAGAGCTGGGGTATGAGCCCCTCGTTGGTCATGAAACCCGTCTGGTATGTGAGGGACGCCGGCGCCCTCTTGAACCTCGCTAAGCGCTTATCCAGCTCCTCGTGGACCTTCATATTCCCCGCTATGGAGCGGTCGCTCCCCGCACCGGCCCCGTACTTCCTCGTCGCCTCGATCATGGCGTTGACGACCTTAGGGTGTGTCGCCAAGTTGAGGTAGTTGTTGGCACAGAGCATGATAACCTCCCGCCCGTCCACCACGCAGGTAGGACCCGAGGCGGTCTCGAGCACCTTCAGCTCCCAGTGCAGGTTCTCCTTGACGAGCCGTCGATACTCCTCCCCGAGGTACCTCGTCGGATGCCTCTTAACCCTCATCCTCCTACACCTCGATGAATCTCCTCATTAAGTAGAATACCCTTATATTATTTTTATATTGAGGGTTAATCCACATAAGAGGGGTGAGCCAGCCATCGATCCAAAGGACAATAGAGCGGGGGAACGTGGACGATTATTGAGAATGGGCTTCATCGTCAACCCCATCGCTGGGATGGGTGGGAGGGTCGGCTTGAAGGGGACCGATGGGGTCTTGGAGGAGGCCTTGAGGAGGGGGGCGAAGCCCGTCGCGCCCGGCAGGGCGAGGGAGTTCCTCTCTAAACTTAAGAAGCTGGGTCTTGAGGAGAGACTTCGCATCCTCACCTGTCCTGCCCCCATGGGTGCGGGAGAGGTGGAGGCTATCGGGCTACGGGCTGAGGTCTTACCCCTCCAGCTCGAGGAGGAGACGTCGGCGGAGGATACGAAGAGGGCCGTCAGGATGATGGTGGAGACGGGTGTCGACCTGATAGTCTTCGTGGGTGGGGATGGGACTGCGAAGGACATCCTGGATGCCCTGGGGTGCTCGGCTGATGCCCTCATGCTCGGCGTCCCCTCCGGTGTCAAGATGTACAGTGGCATATTCGCCGTGAGCCCCTCCGATGCAGCCGAGGTCGTGGAGGCGCTCTTGGAGGGGGAGGCGGAGGTCATGGAGTTCGAGGTCATGGACGCGGATGAGGAGGCGATCAGGAGGGACGAGTTCATAGTGCGCCTCTACGGCCTCCTGCGGGGCCCCTACGTCCCCGCTCGCATCCAGAGGAGTAAGCAAGTCACCTTGGAGACGGTGGATGAGCTGGAGAACCAGAGGGCCATCGCGAGGTTCGTCGTCGAGGAGATGGACCCCGATGGGACCTATATCCTCGGCCCGGGGACGACAGTGAAGCGGGTCGCCGAGCAACTCGGCGTCGATAAGACGCTGCTGGGCGTCGACATCTACCAGGGCGGGGCCTTCTTCAAGGATGTGAACGAGGAGGAGATCCTGAGGGTCGTGAGGGACTGGGATAAGACCTGGATCGTCGTCTCACCCATCGGGCGTCAGGGCATCCTCTTCGGGAGGGGAAACCAGCAGATCACCCCCGAGATCCTCAGGAGAGTAGGGAAGAGGCATATCATCGTCTTGGCGACGACGAACAAGCTCAGGGGGATCGAGGGGGAGGTCCTAAGGGTCGATACAGGGGATAACAGCGTAGATGAGATGCTGCGGGGATACATCCGCGTGATCACCGACTACAGGGAGTGGAGGCTCGTGAGGGTGGACGGCGGGGGATGAGAGACCTCCTCATCTCTCCTCAAGGGCAAAATCCGTGATCCTTCTATCTCTCTTATCTCCCAGGACCTCGGCGCACCTCTTGGGTGAGAGGGGTTTGAACTCGAGGTTGAGGGCGGCGAGGAGCCCCTGAGCTCCCCTGGAGACCTCAGGCCCCACAAGTATCCCCCTCACCTCTCGTCCAGTGCTCCTCCTCAGGTCCTCTACGTACCTCTCCAGCTGGAGGACGGCCTCCCTGCCCACGGCCTTCCTCTTAACCTCGACGACGGTCAACCTCCCCTCCCTGTCCACGCCGAGGATGTCGACGAAGCCGGACTCGACGGGGCGCTCGATGGTGACGGGGCGGAAGCCCTCCTCGACGAGGGAGGGTTCTATCAGGATGGCCTGCCGCATATCTTCCTCACTGGCGTAGAGGTGGAACTCCCCGAGGTCGATGAGGTGGAGGATCGCGACCAGATACACTCTATCGAAGATCAACTCCAGGGATTCATGCTGCTTCCTCCTGAACACCCTGATATGGAGACGTCCCTCCTTGATCCGCGTCCTGAAGAGGGAACCCGGGGGCTGCCAGTTCACGGGCGCATAATCCCTCGGCCTATGGACCAGGGTCGAGCCATCGCTCTTGATCAACACGATCCTCTCCCCAGCCCCGAGCTTGGAACTCGCCCTCCCGAAGTACTCAGCCCAGCAGTTCCCTACGATCAAGACATTCCTACGCCCAGCGATCCCATCTCGAATAGCCCTGAAGGCCTCCTCGATCGTCGGGCCTTGGAGAACCCGACACCGCCCCTCCATGAAGCCCGGTAACCCCCTATGATAACAGGGAACCAGGATTTATTACAGTTA
>PIYN01000031.1:0-5308 GCA_003601775.1 Candidatus Bathyarchaeota archaeon | reverse complement strand
AAGCCTCCACGGGGCGTTAAGACCTACACCCCGAGCGCTTCTCCTGCTGTGGATAGAGGTTCTATCCGAAGTTTCGAGAGTACATATCTTAAGAAGCCTCGGAATCTCCTCCAAAAAATTAGCGGATTCTTTTAAAGATCATCGTGTGGAAGGTCAGATCTTTATAGCATATCGACGGGAGAGGCCGATTCCATTTAAAGGCGGCTTCCAGTCCTCGACAGAGATCATATCCATCTCCTCGAGGATTGGTAGAGCGCACGGTCCCAGGAGGGCCCTTATCACATTCTGGCCGTTAAAAACACCTCTAACCTCCTGTAGCCTCCGTTAGGGCGTTCATTATGCTTCATGGGGCGATCTCTTTATGTCAATTGAGGGAGATCAGGGTTTGAGGGGGGGGATGCTGCCGGGGGAGGTGGAGAAGAGGGAGGTACGTAGAGCCTATAATGAGATGGGAGGCCGGCTCTACGATCTCAGATACAGGGAGGAGCAGAGGAGGAAGTTTGACGCCGCCCTCAGCAGGGTCTCCCTCTCAGAGGAGGACCTGGTCTTAGATGTGGGGTGTGGGACCGGCCTGCTCCCCGAGGAGATAGGGAGAAGCGTGGGGTTCGCCGTTGGGGTGGACCTATCCCAGGCCCTCCTATCTTGGGCACGTTCAAAGCTCAGGGAGGTTCAGAACCTCGACCTCCTCCTCTCCGATGCCGACTACCTACCATTCAGGGAAGAGGTCTTCGACGCCGTCTTCGCCATCACCCTGCTCCAGAACCTACCGGAGCCGAGGAAGACGCTCTCAGAGGCCATGAGGGTCGCCAAGCCTGAGGCCCCAATCGTCGTCTCAGGCCTCAAGAAAAAGTACGGTAAGAAGGAGTTTGAGGACCTCCTCTCCTCCACGGGATTGAGGGTGAGGGAGATCATGAACGGGGAGCTGAAGGATTTTGTCGCCATCTGTGGGAAGAAAGTCTCATAAATGCCCAGAAGAGCGTAAGTTTTTATAATCGAGAGGAGGGATATCCTCCTAGTGCTGTGGGTGAAGGCGTTTGGAGCCTAGTAAGAAGCCGTTGAATGTTCTCACGAAGTGTGTGGGGAATACGGTGACGGTGACCCTGAAGAACAGGGTCGAGTACTGGGGGAGGATGGTGCGCTGCGATGGTTACATGAACATACTGCTCACAAACGCGAAGGAGTACAACAACTCGGGGTTGGTCGTGAACTATGGGAACGTGTTCATCAGGGGGAATAACATCCTCTACATCCGCCTTGACGCCAACTCCCCACCGAAGCCTCGGGTAAGGGAAGAGGGGGAAAATAAGAAGGGGGCCTGATCCATCCCTCAGTGTTCGGGTCCGCCTCCCGAGTAGCTATGAGTGTTGAGGGTTCTACCTTCTCCTATGTGGCGGGGGATACTTAGGGTAGGAGGCCCTGCTGTGGCGGAGGCCGAGTTCCACGGCGACCTCGGCCATCTTGAGCGACGCCTCCGCCCCATCGATGACAGGGAGTCCCGCCTCCTCCCTCAGCTTCTTCCCAAAGCCCCAAAGGGCGAGGCAGCCTAGGTAGAAGGCGTCTCCCTCCCCCCTCCTCATCTTCGCCTCTACCTCCTCCCTCACAAGGCGTGCAGTCTTCTCCACGTCCCTCCTCATCTCCAAGACGGGTATCCGGGGCACCACCCTGCAGGGCTTCTTCCCGAGCATCGAGACGAGGAGACGCATCGACTCCCCCGGGCCTATGACGGGTATATCCACGAGCTCCCTCGCGGCGTCGAGGGCCGGGTCTCCACCGCACCAGATGATGACTGCGTCGTAGCCTTTCTCCTCAGCCCTCTTCACGCACTTGAGGACCTCCGGCCCCGCCCGGACATGGTCCACCCTCGACTCTATGGCGGGTGGACCCACCTCGATCTGGGCGGCGTCAACCTCTGTTCCGGGTCTGGCCAGGGACCTCAGATACTCCAGCCTCTCCTCTATCGCCTCCCTCGTCAGGCCGGTGATGGGGACGATCACCAAGATCCTCATATCGACACCGCTGAGAGATCTGAGGGATAACCCTATTAAAGCCTTGGAGCGATCTGCGATGGGGATACTGATTGAGGGTCGTCGTCGCTATAACGGGCGCCAGCGGTGTGGTGTACGGTAGGAGGCTCCTCGAGGTTCTGAGGGAGAAGGGCGTCGAGGTCCACCTCATCATAAGCCGTGCGGGTCGGCTGGTCGTGAGGGAGGAGCTGGGGCTGGAGCCCGAGAGCCTGGAACGCCTCGCCTCGAGGGCCTATGACCCGGAGGACTTGATGGCCCCCCTCACAAGCGGTTCCTTCAAGGTGGATGCGGTGGTCGTGGTCCCGGCCTCCATGAAGACCGTCGCCGCCATCGCCTCGGGGTACAGCGATAACCTGATCACGAGGGCCGCGGACGTCGCCCTGAAGGAGGGGCGGACCCTCATCCTCGTCCCAAGGGAGACCCCCCTGAGCGCCCTACACTTGGAGAACCTGCTGAGGCTATCGAGGATGGGCGTCGTCATCCTCCCGGCCATGCCCGCCTTCTACCATAAGCCAGAAAAGATCGGGGACCTCGTCGACTTCATCGTGGGCAAGATCTTAGATCAACTGGGGGTGGACCATGACCTCTACAAGCGATGGGAGGGGAGAGAGGCCCAGCCCCTCAGGCCTCGAGGTTGACCTCCCTCTGGAGCTGGTCCAGGTATCTGACCATGAACTCCCTCCTCCTGAGGGCCATCTCCCTCGCGGGATCCGTGTACATGAGGTCCGGGAGTTTGAGGAGCTTCTCGTGGAAGTGCCTCACGAAGTCGTCTAGGCTCCGCGTGGTCTCGCCGCTGTAGGCCGCCGCCCTGTAGATGCCTACAGCCCCCAGCGCGTCGAGCTTATCGGCGTCTGAGAGGATCTCCCCCTCCAGGGTCCCCGGCCTGCGCCCCCCACTGAAGCTGTGAGCCCTGATCGCCCCCGTGATCTCCTCTATCCTGGGCTCCTTGAAGCCGAGTTCCCTTAGAATTCCCTCGGCCATCCTCGCGCTCTCCTCCGCGTGATTCTCCACCCCTGGGCGCCTCCCGATGTCGTGGAGTATCGCAGCGGGCAGTAGGACCCCGAGGTCGGCGTCAAGTCTCCTCCCCAGGGAGAGGCAGATCTGGTAGACCCTCTCAGTGTGCTCAACCCCATGGCTCCCGGATCTGGGGAGCATCCCCTTGGCGACCTCCCAGAGTCTATCCAGTTCGAGTCCCTCCATTCCCGCATCCCCTCCGGGGCTATTCTATCTTCCTTATCTCCGAGTCCCTGCCGACGTTTATCCTCCGCTCACCCCGGAAGGAGGAGATGAAGCAGTTCCTCACCTCGATGAGGTCGCCGGGCTTCACATCCCTCAGGGCCTCCACGTGGGCGTCCCAGAAGGTGATGGACATCCTCCCGGAGTCGTCCTCCACCACCCCGTCCACGAGCCTGTGGAAACGCCCGAACCTCGTCGTCACCTTCCTGACCGGGAGGAGCTGAAGCACCCGGACCCTGAGGTTCACTCCCTCCATTCCTGGTTTGAGGTCCCCTATCCTCAACGGCCTATCGATCAAAGCAACTTCAAAAATCGCAAGGCGTGGAGAGTATAAAAGATTGTCGAGTTTTCAAAAGATTTTAAACATGGGGACCCTAAAGGTTTAGCCGGGGGAGATGACGTTACACCCACCGCTGATCTGCAGGAGGTGTGGTCGGAGCCCCGAGACGAAGGAGCCGAGGGCCCGATGCCCAAACTGTGGGGGTCTGCTCGAGTACCATTATAGAGAGGATTACTTGAGGGGGGTGAAGTTCACCGGACCCCTGAGCTTCTGGCGTTATCGGCCCCTACTGCCAAGGGTTGAGAACCTAATCAGCCTGGGGGAGGGGGGGACGCCCCTACACCACTCGAGGAGGCTGGGGGAGGCCTTGGGACTGGAGAAGCTCTACCTGAAGGATGAGTCCCAGAACCCCACTAACTCCTTCAGGGATCGATGTGCCTCCCTCATCGTCTCCAACGCCGTGGACCTGGGGTATGACACCCTCGTCGCGGCCACCACGGGGAACTTGGGGGCCTCCCTTGCAGCCTACTCTGCGAGGGCTGACCTGAGCTGCAACCTCATCGTCCCCAGGGCCGTTGATATGGGGAAGCTCGCCCAGATGATCGCCTATGACGCCTCCATCGAGGAGCAGGGCAAGAGTATAGACGAGGCCGTCGAGCACGCCGAGAGGCTAGGGAGGGAGACGGGGTGGTACCAGGCCTCCTTCGAGCTGAACCCCCTGGGCGTAGAGGCCCTCAAGACGATCGCCTTTGAGATCTACGAGCAGATCGGCATCCCAGACTGGGTTGTTGCGCCCATGGGGAGTGGCGGCACAATCTACGCTCTCTGGAAGGGGTTCAAGGAGCTGAGGACCTCAGGCAGGGCGGACTCCACTCCGAGGCTCATCGGCGTCCAGGCGGAGGGCTGCTCCCCCATAGTGGGGGCCTTCCTGAAGGACGAGGACCGCCCCTTAGAGATCGAGGAGGCACGGACGAGGGCCCTCGCCATCCGGGTGAGGAGGCCGGCCTATGGTGAGGTCGCCCTGGAGGCCCTGAGGGAGTCGGGGGGAGCCGCAGTCCCCATCGGGGATGGGGAGATGTTGAGGATGGAGATGCAGTTGGCACAGCTCGAGGGGATCTTCGCCGAGCCGGCCAGCTCTGCCACGGTCGCCTCCCTGAGGGTCCTCTTGGAGAAGGGGGTCTTAGATCCCTCTGAAACGGTCGTCTGCCTCATCACGAGCAGCGGCCTTAAGACGACGGATATCCTGAATACCCTGAGTAAGAGGAGGAAGAGCCTCGGCCTCGGCTATAGGCTGGCGACGAAGGAGAAGATCCTGAGGGCTATTGAAGGGGGTAGGACCTATGGTTACGACCTCTGGAGGAGGATGGGGAAGAGGATGACCCTCGGCGCCATCTATCAGCATCTCTCCGAACTGGAGAGCAGGGGCCTCATCACATCCTATCAGGAGGGGAAGCGCAGGTACTTCGAACTCACAACCCGCGGCCGAAACGTCCTGAGGGCCCTCGAGGAGCTGAAGAGCCTATTATGAGCAATAAGTCTTAAATATATTAGGCAAACGAAACGTTTAAAAATAACTGAACCTTTTTACTACCTTAGGGAATTAAAATTGAAGGTTACAGTAGAGGAGTTTCTAAGCGGATATAGAAGCGATAAGACTCGTTCTAATTACAGATATGCATTAACAAAGTTCTTTGAATCCGTCTATGAAGAAGGGATAGATGTAGATAAGGCTTGTGAACAATACCTCTCTGAGGAAAGGGATTACGGG